>JAQVRW010000002.1 GCA_028700875.1 Candidatus Zixiibacteriota bacterium
AGGCCTATGGGCGGCCGCCGCAATGCGTCCTGACGCTGCCGATCTTGGTCGGGATAGACGGGGTCAACCGGATGAGCAAGTCGTTGGGAAATTATATCGGAATCGATGAACTTCCGCGCGAAATCTTCGGCAAGGTCATGTCCATCTCCGACAACCTGATCTATTCCTATTGGGAGCTTTTGACCGACGTCGACGACGCCCGTTTAGCCGAAATCAAGGCCAAACTGGATTCGACGGAGTACAATCCGATGGATATCAAAAAAGACCTGGCCGTAACGCTGGTGGGAATGTATCACAATCGGGAAGCAGGGTTGGAAGCCAGAGAGGAGTTTGAACGGATCTTTTCCGACAAGGGCCTTCCTGACGAAATTCAGGAATTTTCCATATCTACTTTGGGGAAAAAGATCTGGGTGGTCAAACTGTTGACCGAAACCGGCACGGTCAAATCTGGAGGAGAGGCGCGGCGGTTGATCAAAGGGGGCGGATTGTACGTGAACAATGAGCGGATCACGGATGAATCGCTCGAATTGGATTTATCCGAGGGGATGCTTTTCAAGGCCGGAAAACGGCGTTTCTTCAAAATTGTCGGGTAAACGCGGAAACCGCGCCCGACGAAAGCGTTAAAAAGGTGATGAGACCCAGTGCGCATAGTCCGTTGAGACGTGTCGTTTCTCTCTGCGCTTGTTTGATTCTGGCCGCGATAGTCATGGCCGGGTGTGGAGGGTCGGCGGCCAAGATATCGTTGCTGGAGACGAAACCGCTCTCCGACACGCAGACGCTTTCGCCTCAAGGATTCAACCATTTTGTCAATGCCAACCTGCTGGAGATGTACGGCGCCTATGCGGATGCTCTCTCGGAATATGAGAAGGCGTTGCGATATATCCCCACATCGGTAATCATCCGGACCGATTATGCCGAATTGCTTTACCGCTCTCAGCGCCCATATGACGCCCTGGCGGTGGCGAGACCGATCGAACCGAAGAGTTCATCCGTCTACCTTCTGATCGCCAACTGTTATCGACTCCTGGCCCAACCGGACTCGGCCATACCCGCCTATCAAACGGCGGTGGCCCTCGATTCGCTCAACATGGATGCCCTGTGGTATCTGGCGGGGTTCTACCGCGAGTCGGGGCAGGCGGATTCCGCCATCGCCGCCTACTATCGCCTGGTGCGGGTGTCGGATACATATTATCTCTGGCAGGAGTTGGCGACGCAGTTGGGCAAGGCCGGCCGTTATGCGGAAGCCCTGACCGCATTCCAAAAATCGGTGGACCTGAAAAGCGATAAATCCAATATCGGCGCCCTGATGGGATTGGCGGCTACCTATGATGCCCTGGATTCGCTGGCTCGGGCGGAGGAAACAATTGACCGAGCCATCGCGTTGGATCCATACGACGTTCGCATATACCGTCAGATGTCGGCTATGTATGTGGCGCGGCGGGATGTCAAAAAGGCAATCATGGCCTCGGAAAAGCTGGCCTCGTTGCTTCCTTCCGACTGGATGGTTCATCGACGTCTGGGGGTCCTGCTGTACAGCGACAGTCAACTTGACAAGGCCGATTCGTTGTTCAGGAGCCGAATCGAAGCGGGCGACGAGGACGCCTTGAACTATTTTTATCGAGGCCGGGTGGCGATCGAGCAGGGGCGTCTTGACGACGCCAAAAGCTTCTTTGAACGCACCGTTGAAAAAGAGAACACATTCGTGGACGGGTGGTTGAATCTCGCCTTTGCCTATAGGGAAATGGACAGCATTGGGATGGCGATCTCCGCGTTGCAGCGGGGTCTGCCATCGTGCACCGAAAATATGGACAGGATTCGCCTCTTGTATTCCCTGGGATCGATTGAGGAACGAAACGGGCAATACGATTCGGCCGTAATCGTCTTTCAGCAGTTGTTGTCTATCGATTCCAACTATACTCCGGCTCTCAACTATTTGGGATACATGTTGGCGGAAAAGGGAGACCGGTTGCCGTATGCCCAAACCCTGATCGAACGGGCTCTGGCGCACGACTCGGCCAACGGGGCCTATCTCGACAGTTACGGGTGGGTATTATTCAAACAGGGCAACTACGACAAGGCCCTGGTCCAGTTGAAACGGGCAGCGGAGGTTATCACCACCGACCCTGTCGTCCATGACCATCTTGGCGACACCTATCGCGCCATGGGGGATGAAGCGGAAGCCCGGCGGCAATATGAGAAAGCCCTGCAGATCGATCCCGAAAACGCCGCCATCAAAGGGAAACTAGGGCGGTGATGGCATCGGGGGAAATCCGCCGTCGGTTGTGTTTGGCGGGGCTGGCGGGGATCGTGCTTGTTCTGGGTTGCGCCAAATCGATAGCTCCTCCGGGCGGTCCGGCCGACCGCACGCCGCCAAAAGTCACCGGCTCCATTCCGCTGTCGGGCACGACCCATATTTCACTGGATTCCCGATTGAGCATCCAGTTTTCGGAACCAATCGAACCTCGCAATCCGGAGCAGGCCGTCTTTATCTCGCCGGAAACCGATCCGCCGCCGAAGCTGGCGGTCAAAGGAGACAGGCTCGAAATCCGGTTTCCCGGCGGGTTGCAGCCCGAAAAAACCTATGTGGTCACTATGGGGTCCGACCTGAAGGATGCGCACGCGGTCAATCTGGCGCAATCCGTAAGCCTGGCGTTTTCGACAGGGGCGATTATCGATTCCGGATCTATTTCGGGGATAGTCTATAAAGAGGGCAAGGCGACGGCGGGGATCAGCCTGGCGTTATTCGAAAAGGCGCTGGATGGCGTTACGCCGGTTGATTCTTTGATTCCGGATTATCTCACTCAAAGCGGCAAAGACGGGGCCTTTTCCTTTGCCTATCTCCCCTTGAAGCGATACTACCTTGTCGCCTTCGATGACAAGCGGAAAAACCGCCGGATCAACCCCTCACAAGAAATAATCGGAATTCCAGCCAAAAATACGACGTTGGATTCGACATGCCTGACTCTCGAAAATATCAATATACAGATGATTCAGAGGGATACCGGGCTGGTCAGTTTGAAGTCGGTGGCATTCAATGCCGACCGCCTGATCAAAACCCGATTCGGTCGAAAGTTGAGCAAGCAGGAAGTCGGGACGCTTCTTGGGTCAATTGCGATCCAGACGACGGAAGGGGAGAGTCAGACTCTTCAGGTGACCGCGTTCACCCCGGTGACGCCTTACCCGGCGGCCGATTACCTGCTGTTGACCGATCAGCCGGCGCCGGGGAAATCATATCGGGTCCAATTCGATCAAAAGGTTCTGGAACCGACAGTCGTCGATTCGCTCCGGTACCTGACCGGAGATTTCACGGTAACCGAGACCCCGGACGCTTCTGCACCGATCCTTGTAGAATCGTTTCCGGCCGATAAGGCGGCTAATGTGCCGGCCGACTCTCTCTTTTCTTTCCGGTTTTCGGAACCTATCGATTCGGTCGGTTTGGATAGGGCCATACGGGCGACCGACACGATCGGCGATACCTTCTCGGTGGGGTTGACGGGAATCGATTCCTTCACCTGGGCGGGACGGCCGGACAAGCCTCTGGCCCATGGCAGTCGTTATACGCTGCTCATGTTCGGGCCGTTGATCCGCGACCGTACGGGAAACCGCCTGAGCGATTCCACGATTGCCGTGACGTTTACGACGCTCGACCCCGCGGCATGGGGACAAGTCAGCGGAGATATCAAGTTTGCATCGATTCCCGATACGACCGCTCCGGTGGTGCTTACGTTTGTCGCGGCAGGGCAGGGGACCGGTCGGGAAGTGACTGTCGGCCCAGGCGTTCGCCATTATCTCGCTGATTTGCTCCCAGGGTATTATACCGTAAACGCCTACGTGGATATCGACGCCGACGGGGTATACAACCCGGGGTCAATCATTCCCTTCCGCCCGGCGGAGCCGTTTGTGACCCGGCCCGACACGATCCGGGTCCGCAGCCGTTTTGAATCAAGCGGAATGATAGTAGAATTTTAGGAGGCGCCATGCCCACGGAATTGAACCCGACTACGGCGGCCGAAGCCCTGATTATGGCAGCGGTCATTCTTGCGGGAACGGTTTTAGTCGCATTTTTAGTGCGGATCATCCTCAAAGCGATCGGCCATCGAATCGCCCGCCGAACGAAAACCGAAATCGACGATATCGTCATCGATGCCGTTTCCAAACCGCTGTTCTATCTGATCCTGATCGGCGGGCTGGAACTCGAACTCCGTTACCTGGTCCGCGTGTTTCCGGACGCGGCATCAGAGGTCTTCGTCTTTCTGCACGGTGTCAAATTCGCGTTGGGGGCAATCGTGGCGGGGTGGTTGGTCATTCGTTTGGCCAACGGCAGCATCAGCTGGTACGGCCGTCATATCGCCATAAAAACGGAAACCCGGATCGATGAGGAGTTCATTCCGATCGTTGACCGCATCGTCAAACTGGTAGTATTCGTCCTGGTTTTGATGTCGATCCTGTCGCATTTTCAGGTCGATATCAAGGGTCTGGTGGCGGTGCTGGGGGTCGGTTCGCTGGCGATCGCCCTAGCCGCCCAGGATACTCTGGCCAACATGATCGCCGGGTTTATTCTTATGCTGGACCGACCGTTCCGGGTGGGCGACCGCATCGCCTTGCCCGACGGCCGCCGGGTCGACGTTCACGAAATCGGGTTGCGCTCGACCAAATTTATGACCTTCGACAACACGTTGATTATCATCCCCAACGCCGAAATCTCCAAGATGACGATAAACAATATAAGTTATCCGATGCCTCGTCTTCGGGTCCGGGTTGACGTCGGCGTCGCTTATGGTTCAGATGTCGACAAGGTCAAGGCATTGCTGGTGGAAGCGGCCGCCGGTCATCCGGCCGTCCTGACCGACCCGGCGCCGAATGCCAATCTGATCAACATGGGGGAATCATCGATCGATTTCAGCCTCTTCGCCCATGTCGCCGAGTATCAGGAAGAATGGGCCGCCGGTAACGAGATTCGGGAACGGATTCTCAAGATATTCGAACGAGAAAAGGTCAAAATCCCCTATCCGCACCGGACCATCGATGTGGTTAATCCGGAAAAAGGGAAGACAGCGTTATAGGCCGAATTCCGACAAGCGTGGATCACATGACGGGAAAACAAAAAGGCCGCCCCACGGCGGCCTTTTTTGCGTGCTTAGAGAGAAGGCGTGGTTTGTGGTTTTCCCCACAATTTCAGCGTGACTTTGCGCTGTTTGGCGTAGGTCGATGAGTTGCTGCCGTCGCCGAGACCGGCTTGGGCCTTCTTCGACCCGTAGCTGACCAGGAACAGGCGGAACAAATTGACCCCATAATCATCAACGAGGTAAAACTTGGTCGCCGATGCCCGGCGATCACCCAGCGTCAGGTTATACTCCTGGCTTCCAACCGGATCGCAATAGCCGCCGATTTCCATGACGGAACTCTTGTCGGCAGTCATCTTCTGTCCGGCTTGATCGAGAATCTCGCGGGCCGCAGTGGTGATTTCCGACGAATTGAAATCGAAATAGATTTCGCCTTCCCACAGAATTTGGTAGTCTTCAAAGCCTTTGGCCTTGTTGATGGCCAGATCGGCCTTCTTTTCGATCTGAGCCGCCAAGGTCTGCAGGCGTTCTATCGCCACCTTGTTGGCCTCGGCTTCCTGTTGCACGGCGCTTATCGATGCCTCGGCCTTGGCGTGTTCCTCAGCCACGGTTTTATTGACGTAACCCTTGGAGGCACATCCTGCTAAGAGTAAAAGACTCAAACCGACAACAAGCAAAACAGACAACGTGACGGGCCTTTTCATATTTCCTCCGTTGGTATCCCTATCCCTAATAATACGAAAAGAAAGAGAAAACCAAAGGCAGTGTCAACGTTTTTTTGGTTATTGTTTGAGCGCTCCGGCCGTGATGCCGGAGATGATCTGCCGCTGAAAGGCCAGAAACACGGCCAGCACTGGGACGACCGCAACTACCGACCCGGCCATCAGTTGCGGCCAATCGATCGACTGGTATCCCAGCAACAGGGCCAAAGCCACCGGCAGAGTGCGGTATTGCTCCGACGAGGTGAGGATGAATGGGTACAGGAAACTGTTCCAATTGGTCATGAAGACCTGAATTGCCAAGATCGCCAGCACCGGTCGGCAGAGGGGCATGACGATGCGGAACAATATCCGCAGTTCTCCCGCGCCGTCGATCCGTCCCGCTTCCTCCAGTGAGACGGGAAGAGTGGAAACGTACTGCCGGACCATGAAAATGCCGATGGGATTGACCAGCCAGGGGAGGATCAGAGCGCCATAGCTGTCATACAGGCCGATTTTGTTCATTAACAGATAAACCGGAATGATGACGATATGGACCGGGACCATGAGGACGATCAGGATGGTGTAAAACCAAAAGTTCCCCCCCGGCACCATCCGCCGCGCGAGGGCATAACCGCAGGTGAAACAGAAGAGGACATTGGCGACGGTGACGATCACGGCCACGAGCGTGGAGTTGAACAGGTACAGGCCGAATTTATTGGTGCTGAATATATAAACGTAATTGGCCAGGGTCACGCCGCCTCGAGTGCCGGTAAAACTGGTCACAAACATCCAAACCAGCGGGAAAACCATGACGACCAGAAGGGCCGTCAGGAGAACGTATCCGCCAATCCGTTTGATCGGATTCATGCGGTCCACCCGGTTTTGAGAAACTTAAACTGAACGATGGAGATCAGGGCGATAATCAAGAAGATGACATACGCGGCGGCCGAGGCATACCCGAAATCGAAGCGGCGCAACCCGGTTTCATAAACAAAGTAGACCCCGGTCAGAGTGGCGTTGAGAGGACCGCCTTTGGTCATGACGAAAATCTCGACGAAGACCTGGAACGATTTGATGCTGTTGATGACGATGACGAAAAGCATCACCGGGCGAAGCATCGGCAGCGTGACATGCCAGAATTGCTGCCAGCGGGAGGCGCCGGCTATGCGGGCGGCGTCGTAAAGTTCATCCGGGATCGTCTGCAGTCCGCCGAGGAAGACGAGCATGTAATACCCCGCGGCGGTCCAGACGTCCATCGCCATGATGGAAAGCAACGCGGTCTTTTCCGACAGGAGAAAACCCTCGGCCGGAGGATTCAGGCCGATCAGGCGGGCCAAAAGATACAGATAACCATCGCGGGCGTACAGGTTGGAAAAGATCAGGGCGATGACCACCATGGCGGTGATGGAGGGGAGGAAATAGGCGGCGCGGAAAATCGCGCGTCCCGGAAAGCGGCCATTGACCAAAAGCGCCAAACCCAGCGAGATGACGGTGGTGACCGGAACGGTCCCGACGACGAAGATGGCCGTGTTGGCCAGGGAAATAAGAAAATCGGGATCGGCCAACAGTCGAGCGTAGTTGGCCCAGCCGACCCACTGGGTATCGGCTGCGAGGAGGCGGTAATTGGTCAGGCTGAGAATGAACGAGTATATGAGGGGAAAAAACCAAAAAACCAGAAATATCGCGATCCAGGGCAGGAGCAACAACCAGCCGCTGAACGCGATCGGGCGTTTCATTGGTCGAGCAGCTCCTGGATTTCGCGAGCGGCGTCGGTGAAGGCCTGTTGCGGCGTCTTGACCTCATATAATGCCGCCTCGATTCCTTTCTCCAATTTATCTTCGATATAGACCCATTGAGGATGGACCGGAGGGGTCTTGGACGAGGCCAACTGCTTGATGAACGTATCGAAATGCGGCTGCGCCAGAAGCGCAGAATCGGCCGCGGCTTTTCGGGAGGATGGATTGGCGGAACGGTTTTGCAGGCAGAAGCGAAGCTGGTTTTCCGGCAAGCAGAGATGTCGGATCAATTCCAACGCTAACTGAGAGTGAGCGGATTTGGCGTTGACGGCCAAATACTCGCCTCCGGCGAAAGACGCCCCCGGCCCATTCGGCCCGGGAATGACAGCCGTTACGAACGGGAAATCCGGTTTTTCAGCGGCCAGTCGTTTCAAGAGCCAGTCGCCCGATATAATGAAGCCGATCTTTCCTTCCAGAAAAGCGTCTTCGAGGCGTCTTTGCGTGTCGGTCAGCCCGGTGTGGCACAGCTTCAAGTAATATTCCAGAGCCGCGATCGCTTGAACCGAACCTAACAGACAGGTTTTGCCGTCGGGGGACAGAATATCGCCGCCGTTAGCCCATAGAAAGGGAAGGAATTTTTTATAAAGGCGGTGTCGTTCCGCGGCGTTACAACCGAATCCGAAAGCGTTGCCGTCCAAATCGTTGATCTTTTTCGAAGCTTCCAACAGCTCGTCCCAGTTTCCGGGGACGAATTCGGCCGGATAGCCGGCGCGGGTCAAAAGAGACGGGTTGACAAATAGAACGCGCGTCCCCAGAATCCATGGGAACGCATATGTTTTGCCCTCATATTGCCCCGGCTTCCACATGAAGAAGTTCGGTTTGACCGAATCGGCAGAGGCGGTCAGGTCAAGCAGGTGGCCGGTGGATGAATATTCCGGGACCCAGTCGGAGCCCAGTTCGATGACATCGGGGCCGGTTCCCGATGAAAAGGCGATAGAGATTTTGTCGTGGCCGTCGGCCCAAGTTAAATCGACCAACTCCACCGCTACACCCGGGTGTTGCGTTTCAAAATCACGCACGATTTCTTGAACGGTAGGCTTGATGGCGGTATCGGTCCAGAATTGCCACCAAACCAGTTTCGTCTGTTGTGGTTGCTTGCCCCCGCACGACAGGCACAGAAGGCCGGCCAGGACACCGGCGAAAAACCCCATTTTCATGCCTCAACGATAGACGGCATCACATCCCAAGTCAAGGTTAAACTTTTCGGTTGAAATTTGGTTTCCGATACACGAACTTTCCTTTTTGGAAGGGTCAGGAGATGGAAATACGGATCGGGACTTCCGGGTATAGTTTTGAAGACTGGCGAGGGGAGTTTTATCCGGCCGAGGTGCCGAAAGGGAAAATGCTGGATTTCTACCAGGAGCATTTCAACACGGTTGAAATCAACTCCACGTACTATCGCATCCCTCATCCGGCCGTGCTGGCCAATATGGCGAAAAAGACGACACCGGGATTCGAATTCATAGTCAAAGCCAACCAGAACCTGACGCATGAGCGGAAAGAGGTGGAGACTCCGGCGGCGGAATTCCGGGAAGCGCTCAAGCCCCTGGCCGACCGCGACCGATTGAAGGGAATCATGGCGCAATTCCCATGGTCGTTCAAGTATTCGCCGTCTCATCTGGCCTATCTGTCGATGTGCCGGGATTTGATGCAACCGTACCCTTTCTATGTGGAATTTCGTCATGACAGTTGGCTGCGTAAGGAAACGATCGAAACTATGCGGAATCAGAATATGGGCTTCGTATCGGTCGATGGACCCCGGCTGGCGGGATTGCTTCCCCCGGAACTGGTGGTAACCGGGCCGGGGGCCTACATCCGGCTGCACGGCCGCAACGCCGATCACTGGTGGGGGGGAGGATCGCTTCGATACGATTATCTCTATAATGAAGCGGAACTGAAAGAATGGAAGGAAAGAATCGACCGTTTGAAAGGAGAAGTGAACAAAGCCTTCATTTTTTTCAATAACTGCCATCTCGGCCAGGCCGTCAAAAACGCCCGCGATATGATGAAAATGTTCGATTTGTAGGTTTTGGTTGACATCTTTTTGGGAAAAGGCGAGATTTACCAACCTATGAATGGTTATTTGCAGCTCCGTGGAATCAGCAAAAGGTACGGGGAAAAAGTGGCCGTCGACGCGCTCGACTTGACCGTCCCCAAGGGGTGCCTGTACGGTATCATCGGCCCTAACGGGGCCGGCAAAACCACCACCATCCGGATGATCATGAATATTATCATCCCTGATTCGGGAGATATACTGGTCGACGGTAAGTCCGCCCCGGCGGACTTTAAGAACCGGGTCGGGTATCTTCCGGAGGAACGGGGTTTGTATCGCAAGATGACCCTGAGGGAGGTCATCCTCTACCTGGGGCAGTTAAAGGAAACGCCCCGCAAGGAACTGGAAAGCCGCCTGGACGGCTGGCTGGAGCGGATGGATCTGCTGCCATATAAAAATCGCAAAGTGGAAGAGTTATCCAAGGGCATGCAGCAGAAGCTGCAGTTTATCACGACCTTGATCCACAACCCGGACATTATTATTTTGGACGAGTTGTTTTCCGGCCTCGATCCCCTCAATATCGAGTTGATAAAGAACGTTCTGCTGGAGGTGAAGCGGGAGGGGCGGACGATCCTGTTTTCGACCCACGTTATGGAGCAGGCCGAAAAGCTGTGCGATTACATCTGCATGATTGACGGGGGGCGCAAAGTCCTGGACGGTTCGTTGAACGACATCAAGAGCCGGTACGGCAAGAACACGGTCCATCTGGAAATCGACGGCGACGGCGAATTTCTGGCGGGGTTACCCGGGGTCAAGACGGTGACCAATTTCACGAATTATTTCGAACTGATCCTGACCGATATGACTCAGGCCAACGCTACGCTCAAGGCGATTGCCGACCGGGTCACGATCACCCATTTCGAACGGGTGGAGCCTTCGCTTTACAATATCTTCATTGACCTGGCCGGGCACCCGCGCGGCGGCGACGGAGGCCGGGCATGAAGAAGTTCTGGACTATTTTCGCCGCCGAATACTCCCAGGTCGTCAAGAAGAAATCGTTTATCATCGGAATTATCCTCACGCCGGCATTTATGGTTTTGATCACGGTGTTGCCGGCCATGCTGATGGACAAGGGGATATCGGATCCGGAATCATACGTCGTGATCGACGCCGACGGCCGGGGGATCGGCGCCCAGTTTACGGCTTCGGTGGGGCGATACAAACTGGATTCCGACAGCACCCTAAACGCCTACAAACTGGTGAAGCTGTACGAAATTCCATCCAATCAACCACATGAGCTCGATTCGGTCCGGGGCATCCTCGACAGCATGCTGTTGACCAAAGGACTGAAACATTATGTCGTACTCATGCCCCGCCTAGAGGAAACCGACTCCATTCTCATGGTTTCCAAGTCGACCAACTTCAAGACCTTGAGCCGTTTCGACCGGCGCATTTCTGACATCCTGGCGGCCATGCGCCTGGAGAAATCGAACATCAATCTCAGCATCGACTCGGTGCTGTCGATGACGCGGCGGGTGGAAATGTCCCAGGTTTCGCCGGGCGGGAAGACCCGCGATTTCATGTCCATGTATTTCGGCGCTTTGGTCTTCGTCATGATCGTGGCCATGTCGGTGCTCGGGTTCGGCGGCATCCTGATGCGCTCAATCATCGAAGAAAAAAACTCGCGGGTGATGGAAGTCCTGGTATCCTCGGTTTCGCCGTTCCAGCTGATGATGGGAAAGATCGCCGGGTTGGGATTCGCCAACCTGACCCAGGTCGGCATCTGGATCCTCATCGGCCTGGTATTGTTTGCCAACCGGTCCGGCCTGAACATCCCGGCCAACGTCGGACAAATCATCTTCAATCCCGTCTTGATCGTCTTCTTTATTGTCTACCTGATTATCGCCTACGTCATGTATTCGGCCATATTCGCCTTTATCGGGTCAATCTGCAGTACCGACAAGGAAACCCAAAACTTCATGTTCCCGATCACGATGTCGATTATGATGCCGATATTTATCATGACGTATATCGTGCAGGAGCCGGAATCGGTGATCACGACGGTTTTGTCGCTGATTCCGATTTTTACGCCGACGATGATGGTTTTGCGGGTAAATATCATGGCGCCGGAGACATTCAGCCTTGGCAATCCGATCGTGTTGGAGGCCGTGATCGGGGTGGTGCTGTCGGTCCTGTTCACGATAGGAATCGTCTGGGTGACGGGGCGGGTATTCAGGATGGGAATTTTGATGACCGGGAAACGGGCGACGTTCCCTGAAATTATGAAATGGATACGGTACAAATGATACGCAAACGACGATTTCTGATCCCGGTCCTAGCCACAGTCGTGGCATTGGCCGTATACGCCACCGTTTCGGGCATCGGCGCCAGCCAGATTCCGACCACCGGAACGAACCTGCCTTCACGACAAGAGGTCGTGTCCCGTCAACGGCAATGCCTGACGGGCGGGGTCAAACTCAACTCTCAGTCGGCGCTGGCGATCGACAACCAAACGGGGGAGTGGATTTTTGCCCGCAATCCCCAGGAAATCCGGTCGATCGCGTCTCTGACCAAGTTGTTGACGGCGATGGTGTATCTGGACACCAAGCCTAATCTGGAGAAGCAGGTCACGCTCACCGCCGAGGATTGCTTCGAATCATCGCGCTCCCATATCTATGCCAAGGAAACGTTCCGGGCGTTGGATCTCTTGCATATCGCGCTGGTAGCCTCCGACAACCGTGCGGCGCGGGCCGTGGCCGGGGCGACGGGTCTCTCGAAGGCCGATTTCGTGGCCAGAATGGACAAAAAGGCGCTGTCTCTGGGAATGGTGAATACGCGTATGTATGAGGTAACCGGCCTGGATGAACGGAATGTTTCCACTGCGGCCGACGTATCCCTGATGATCAATGCCGCCATGAAATATCCCATGATCAAGCAATGTATGTCGGAATTGAAATACACCTGCCGCCCTTTGAACAAGAAACGGATCCGGACGTTCGGCAATACCAACCGGCTCTTGTGGTCCAAATGGCAGGTGGAAGCCGGGAAGACCGGCTATATCCAAAAATCGGCCTATTGTCTGGCAACCATTTTGTCCGAGGTTGGTGGTCGCGAGATAACAGTCGTTGTTCTGGGAGCCCCAACCAACGGCAGCCGTTTCACCGCCGCCAGACGACTGGCCGACTTCGTTTTCAAACAACTCACGAGGTCCGGCCATGGGAAGCAACAAATCGCCGGTTGATGAGCTGGTTGACGGCATCGATGCCATCGGCAGCATCATAGATGAGAACCTTCCTCAGCTGAAAAGCCGCATCGAAGAAATAACGACCAGCCAGCTCAGTAATGCCGTCAATATTAATGACATACGAGAGTCCTTAAAAGAACTACACGAAGTCAATAACGCCCTCGAAAAGACCGCTGCCACCCTTGATTTGCGCATGGAGGAGATTTTGTCAGCGGTCGGAAACCTGGCTTTCCGGCTCGACCAGGTCCAGAAAATGGTTCTTGAAATAAGCGAAAAGGCGGGGTTGGGGACGGGGGACAACGAGCTGGTCGATACGGTCAAGATGCTCGAAGACAGGCTGAAACGGCTCGAATCCCGGCGTACCGCCAGCGGCCCCGGCAAGATCGGTTTCGATTGATTCTGACTTGGTAAAACCGCAACTCAGTTCCAAAGCCTATTTTGTCATTGACAAAACAGAGATATTTGCGTCCTTTATTATGCAATAATTGCGTCATGAGAGGGGATGTCATATGTCCATTATACGGGTAATCATAGATGCAATTGCGGCACTGACGACGTTGTGCATTCAGGCGGATGCCGCCTACATCGAATTCCAACCCGTTCAGACCTACGTTATCCCGGGTGCAGGCAACATCCAGTATGCCCGTTTCAACGACCTTGATCTGGACCATTCGCCGGAAGTGTTGGTGATAGATACCAACAAGCTTGTGTTGTACAGTCCGACACTTGATTCGGTTTTATTTTCTCTGCCGCTTTCGGAGGCCGGCTTGCGGCATGTCATTTTCGACGATGTCAATCGGGACGACGTTCCGGATATAGTGGAAGGACATATTGATTACGAGACGTATGCGCGAATCACTATCGTTGACGGCCTATCAATCTGGTCGGGAACTCCAGCCTCAGAATTCAGGGAATTCGCAATCACCCAAGTTTCCGTATGGTCCTCCGGCATGCTTGGCTTACTGAAGGCCACCGATATCAACGCAGACGGGAAAAATGAGTTTTTGTTTTCATATGACACCGCTTATACGGACAACTGGTATTCCTACTTTTTTGACGGTTTCACCAGGAGCTACTACTCCTTCCCTGATTCCCTGCTCCGGGTCAGCCCCGATATGTTCCTGAGTTTTGAACCCCTCGGCGGTGATATATGGCTTACATCGAGGTACAGCGGATATTATCGGGACCTAATGGGCGGATCCTTTAGTTTTACGGCTGATCTCTATCTATACGATGCTAAAACGCAGAGTCGGGGAGGCATCGTTGTCAAAGACGAAATGGGCGTGCCGGTTGCACCCACCGACGGCAGCATTAGGTTTACAGCCCCCATTTGTGTCGGGAATATGATCACTGACATTCCCGGAAACGAAATCTTAGTCTCCACGACCGGTGAGCTTCAAACCGGCGGCCCGATTCCTGAACATACGGAGATCGGGGAACTGCAGATGTATCAATACATAGCGCCAGATTCCCTGGCGTCCATTTGGCAAATGGATATGTTCCCCTTACCCCAGCAAATACTGGCTCAGGGTGGTTTTTCGGGACATTATCTGGGATTTGTGGTAAATACGCTCAATCTCTACAAAGGTGCGGACGGGTCGGTCGCTTATTCCACAACCGATGTCCCCGCTGGCAGGCATCAGTGGGTTTACCCCTTTGATGACGGGTTGCCATACCTCGCAATTATGAATGCCGACACGGTTGCCCTATATTCCTTGGCCGTATCGACTGCTGTCTACGACGGGGGAGAGGATGTGGCCATTCCCAACATATTGGCCATTGGCACTCCGCATCCGAATCCATTTAACGCCACGCAGACTATTCCAATAACGGCCAAGCCGGGAAAACATCTCACAGTGGATGTGTACAATCTCCTTGGTCAGAAAGTGGCAATCATTTTCGATGGCCGGGTTACGACTGCGCAATTGGCGATAC
Source organism: Candidatus Zixiibacteriota bacterium (assembly GCA_028700875.1). Lineage (GTDB taxonomy): Bacteria > Zixibacteria > MSB-5A5 > GN15 > JAAZOE01 > JAAZOE01. Next base: position 14,733 of record JAQVRW010000002.1, read on the forward strand.
CGTGGAAGGCCGATCAGTTGCCATCGGGGATATATTTTATCCGGGCAACCAGCGAGGATGAAGCGGTGACCGTGAAGTCGATACTCGTCAAATAGGCGAATTTCGAGGGTATGTCAAAACCGGGGTGAGGAGGCAATCCGGGTCGGGAATTCTTATGTCTTGAGTTGTTTGGAGAACCTATGTATGTCCCATAAGATATATTATGTCTACTAATTAAACTACCCGAAACCCGCCCTAAACAAAAAAGCCCAAGGTTGGTTGCCCCGGGCTTGAATATTAAGCGCCGATGGCGCTATTCCCCGTTGTCCTAATTGCCTTTCGTTGCCCTATTGCGAATCCGTTATCCGAATTCTGCCGGTCACTTCACCACTAAGCTGACCAGCCGTCCTTTGACATAAATTTCTTTGACGATGGTCTTTCCGGCGATATGCGGAACGACTCGTTCGACCAATTTTGCCTCGCTTATTATAGTGGCTTCATCGGCATCGGCCGCAACTTCGACCTGACCGCGCAATTTGCCGTTGACCTGGACGGCTATCGTTATCGTATCGGCCACGATCGCGTCCGGATCGTATTTCGGCCAATCCGATTTGAATATCGAATATGTCCCGCCACCGATTTCCCACATTTCCTCGGCCAGGCACGGTGCCATCGGCGATATCAATTGGACTAACTTGAGAACGCAATAATTGACAAGTCTCTCATCCAGCATCTCCGGCTTGAAATCGTTTATGAATTTCATCAGGGCCGCAATGATCGTATTAAACTGGAGCTGTTCGGCGTCCTGAGTGATCTGTTTGATGGTCTGGTTCAGGCGGACATAGGTTCGAAACTCATCGAGAGTCAAATCGGCTTGTTTAAAGTAACACTTCAAGTCTGTCGGCGTGTCGATTCGCACCAGCCTTATCAGCGGGAAGAAGCGATGCGCGACAAACTTGCTCATGTTGATCACGGGCTCATCGGTCCAATTGATTGGCACATTCGGCGGGGCCTTGAAAAACATCGCCAGCCGCGAGATATCTCCGCCGTAGTTTTCGATCAGGCCAATCGGGCTGGTGACGTTCCCGCGCGTCTTGGACATTTTGAGACCCTGTTCGTCGTTGACCATGCCATGATTGAACAGATTCAGCGCCGGTTCTTCGATATTCAAAAGGCCTATATCTTTCAGAAACTTTGTAAAAAACCGGAAATAGATCAGATGGCCCACGGCATGCTCGGCGCCGCCGATATACAGATCCACGGGGAGCCAGGTCCGAGCCGATTCCCGACTGAATGGTTCATGGTCGTTTTTCGGGTCGAGGTACCGCAGGAAATACCATGACGAGCAAATGAAGGTATCCATCGTGTCGGCATCGCGATGAGCCTCTCCCCCGCACTTCGGACAACGGACATTAATGAATTCGGGCACATCGGCCAACGGCGACCGTCCCTTGGGAAGGTAATTCTCGACCTTCGGAAGCAATACCGGGAGGTCCTTGTCCGGCACGCGAACCGCGCCGCATTTCGGACAGTGAATGATCGGAATCGGCGTCCCCCAGTACCGTTGACGGGAAATCAGCCAGTCGTGCAGACGATAGTTCACCTGGACGTGGCCAATGCCCTGCTTGGTTGCATAATCGATAACGTTGCCAATAGCGCGATCCCCGGGTGTGCCGTCAAACCGCCCGGAATTGACCATCTCGCCCAGATCGACATAGGCTTCCGTCATCGTTTCCGGTTTGAGTTCGATCCCCTCGGCGGTCTTGATGACGACCTTGATCGGGATATGGTATTTGTGGGCGAATTCGAAATCGCGCTGATCGTGGGCCGGGACGGCCATGACCACGCCGGTGCCGTACCCGGCGATAACGTAATCGGCCACCCACAGTTGGACCCGGTCGCCGTTGAAGGGGTTTTTCACATAGCAACCGGTAAAGACGCCGTCCTTTTCCTCGCCGGCGGCCCGTTCGACCTCGGTTTTTCTTTTGGCAGCTCCACAATAGGCATCAACCGCCCCGCGATTTTCCTTCGGAATCGGCAGCCGCTTCATGATGTCGGCCTCGGGGGCGACGGCCATGAAGGTCACGCCATAGACGGTATCGGGCCGGGTGGTGAAGATCGGCAGCTTTTCGCCGGTGCCTTCGACGATGAAATCGATCAGGCAACCCTTACTCCGACCGATCCACTCCCGCTGGATCGCCTTGATCGAATCGGGCCATCCGGGCAGGCCATCCAGGGAATCAATTAGCCGGTCGGCGTAATCGGTAATCTTGAGAAACCATTGTTCCAGCTCACGGATTTCGACCGGGGTGTCGTCCCGCTCGCACAGCCCGTTGATCACCTGCTCGTTGGCCAGAACGGTGTTGCAGGAATTACACCAGTTGACCTTGGCCTTTTTGCGGTAGGCCAGGCCGCGGTCGAACATCTGCAGGAATATCCATTGCGACCAGCGGTAATATTCGGGAAGGTATGAGGCGATTTCCCGGCTCCAGTCAAACGAGATACCGACCTTTTTTAAAGTATTTCTTGATACTTCGATGTTCTTTAGAGTCCAATCGGCCGGAGCCATGTGATGGCGGATGGCGGCGTTTTCGGCCGGGAGACCGAAGGCATCCCAGCCAAACGGATGGAGAATGTCGTACCCGTTCATCATTTTATACCGGGCGACGGCATCGCCCAGCGTGTAATTTCGGAAATGCCCCATATGGATATCGCCGGATGGATAGGCAAACATCACCAGGAGATAGAACTTCTTCAGGGGATTATCCGGGGCGCGGAACAGGGCCATCTCCTCCCATTTCCGCAACCATTTACTTTCTATCTTTTTATGGTCATAGACGAACGTATCGTCTTTTGAACCGTCCGACATACGAAGCCTCCGATTACGGATACAACCTGGTTATCATGCGCGGGAACGGAATCGCCTCGCGGATGTGATGAATCCCGGCCAGCCAGGTCACCGTCCGTTCGATACCCAATCCGAAGCCGGAATGCGGCACCGACCCGTATTTGCGAAGATCCAGGTACCATCCATAGGCCGCTTCCGGCAGTTTTTCCTCCCGAATGCGGGCCAGCAATTTGTCGTAGTTGTCCTCACGCTGAGAACCGCCGATAATCTCGCCATACCCTTCCGACGCCAACAGGTCGGCACAGAGAACCGTCTCGGTATTGGCCGGGTTTTCCTTCATATAGAACGCCTTGGCGCGTTTCGGGTAGTTGGTAATAAACACCGGCCGATCATGCATGTTCGATAAGATGGTTTCGTCCTCGGCTCCCAAATCTGTCCCCCAGGTGATACTCGACCCGTGCTCCTGTAAAATCTTGACGGCATCGCCGTAGTCGACCCTCGGGAACGGCGGGAGGATCGTTTCCAGCTTGGTGATATCCCGTTCCAGTTTTTCAAGCTCCGGCCGGCATTTCTTCAGAATCGCCTGCGCGGCATAAGAGACCATCTCCTCCTGAATCTTCATGCTTCCCTCGGCGTCGCAGTAGGCCATCTCCCCTTCGACCATCCAGAATTCGGTCAAATGTCGTCGGGTCAACGATTTTTCGGCGCGGAAGGTCGGCCCGAAACAGAACACATTGCGCAGCGACATGCAGGCGGCCTCGATATACAACTGGCCGGTTTGCGCCAGATACGCCTTCCCCATCTTAAAATATTCCGTCTCGAACAGCGACGACGACTCCTCACCAATGGCGGCGGTCAGAATCGGCGAATCGATCAGGACGAAGCCGCGATTGTAGAAAAATTCCCGAATCGCCCAGATGACTTCGTTGCGGATTTTCATGATAGCGTACTGCCGCGAGGAGCGCAGCCAGAGGTGACGCAGATCGTGCAGGAAATCGACGCCATGCTCCTTCTTGGTAATCGGATATGGTTCGGCGATCTGGACGATCTCGATGTTGGTCAGGCCCAATTCGAATCCGCCGGGGGAACGCGGCTCCACACGCACGGTGCCGGTGACTTTCAGCGAACTTTCCTGGGTCAGGGAGTCGGACAGCTCGAAGGTGGCATCGGGGACCTCCCCTTTGGCCATGATACACTGGACCAATCCGGTGCCATCGCGCACCAAAAGAAACCTGATCTTGCCGCTGGAGCGTTTGTTGTACAGCCATCCGGATAGGCGAACTTCCTGTCCTACATAATCTTTCAAGTAATTTATGGTCGTATCGATCATCTGCCAACTCCTCACTGTTTCAAACTCAGGAAAATAGAAAAACACCAAGGGTTTATCAAGTCTTTTCGGAGGCGGAGAGGATTATTTGAGCCGGCGGGCAATGGTCGTGGTTCCTCCGGCCAGCCGCCAAGAGATGGCGCCCTTGACATTTTCCCACCAGGAATTCTTGACCAGACGTCGGCGGAGCGAATAGTAGTCGTCATTGCCATAGACGGCGACGCGATGATTGATGAATGGATTGACATGATCGGGCACGTGCGGCAATCGGCTGAGGCTATATCCCCGCGAAAAGCCGCAAGTGCGGGCTTCGGCGATAATGGCCTTGTTGAAGCGGCCGAAGGGAAAGCTGATCGAATCCACCTGTTTCCCGGTGATATCCTCCAGCGTCCTTTTCGAGCGATCCAGTTCCGCTTTTCGCGTGGATTGATCCAGAACGGTAAATGACCGGTGGGAAGCGCCGTGTGATCCAATGATGACGCCTTTGTCCGACAATTTCCTGATCTGCCCGGCTTCGAGATGACGGGCGGGAAACATGCGGGCCGAATACTCCCAAATGTTTTTCGTCCCAATATAATCTGTCGGGACAAAGAGCGAGGGATAGATGCCCCGGTCGCACAATGCGGATAGAACCGGGAAATTGTCTTCGTAGGCATCGTCGAATGTGATCGTCGCTTTGGGAGTTTGTCGGTCATTCGCACTTGATTCGGATCGAAGCCCAAAATTAAACTCCATCAGAAGATCGAGGATGGCGAAAAAGAAATGGGGCCGGATATTATTGATGCCGGGATAGAACTTGTCGGATGTCTGATGAAAGGCAAGTATGATACCGCTATCAGCCATGGCCGGTCACAAGGCGGTCCAGGTGACTTTTTCCAATTCGGCCTGTTTGGTTTGCCCCAGCGTGCACATGGTCAGCCCGTCGAGATCGAAAACCCGGTTGGCGATCGAACGAACCTGTTCGGGCGTGATTCGGTCGATCAGTTTAAGCGTTTTATCGAGGTTGACCTGTTTGCCCAGCATCAATTCCAAACGGGCGATCCGGTTCATCCGGTTGTACATCGACTCTTGGGAGAGCACCAGGTTTCCCTTGAGCTGTTCTTTTATCTCGTGAAGTTCTGTCGCCGACAACTTCCGTTCTTTCATGCGACAAAGTTCCTTCAGAACCAGATTGGTCGCTTTAGTGACGTACTTGGCGTCGGCACCGAAATAGACGCAGAAGACGCCGCTGTCGCGGAAGAATTCCTGGTAGCTGTAGATCGTATAGCAGAGGCCTTTCTTCTCGCGGACCGATTGAAACAACCGCGAAGACATCCCGCCGGATAGGTACGCATTGGCCGCCAGGATGGGGTAACGGTCACGATCGGCGAAACTGATGCTGGGGAATCCGAGGCAGACCTGGGATTGCTCGGTCTTTCGACGAAACGCCTTGACGGAAAACCCGTTATGGGCCGGCACGATTTTCTCTCCAGCCGGCCGCGTATCGGGCCATCGAAAGTGGCGTCGGGCCAGTCTTACCAAAGCGGCGTGTGACACATCGCCGGTCGCGGCAACCACGATATTAGGGCCTTGATAGTAGTGGTCGCGCAAAAAACCCACCACATCCGACCGAGTCAAGGCCCGGACGTTTTTGGCCGTGCCCATGATCGGCTGGCCAAGCGAATTGCTCTTCCACATCCGGGAATCAAACAGGTCGTGCACGTATTCGCTGGGAGTGTCGGCGATATCTTTGATCTCTTCCGCCACGACCGATTTTTCCTTCTTCAGATCTGTCGGGGTGAACAGGGAATTGTTGAGGATATCGCCCAACACATCCATCGCGACCGGCAGGTGCCGGTTGAGTATCCGGACGTAATAGCAGGTATGCTCGCGCGCCGTGAAGGCGTTGATCGTGCCGCCGAGAGCCTCCAGCGCCTGGGCGATCTGAAGCGCGGTCCGCCGTTTCGTCCGCTTGAAATGCATATGCTCAATAAAATGCGATATGCCATTCTGGCGCGGACTTTCATCACGCGAACCCACTTCCACCCAGACACCGATCGATACGGACCGGATGGCGGGAACATGTTCCGTCACCACCCGGGTACCGTTAGGCAGAATCGTTTTAGCGAACCGATCCATCAACCACGTGACCGCGGCCGGCGGCCGCCATCGCGCCGGTCATGTCCGCCGCTACGGGGCGGACGCGAGCCGTACCCGCCGCTGCGCGGCGGAGGCGCGACATATCCTTCCGGTTCCGGCAACAGGGCCTTGCGCGATAGGCGCACCTTGCCGTCGCCGTCGATATTGATGACTTTCACCTGCACGTGGTCGCCGAGTTTAAGCACATCCTCGACCCGTTCCACCCGCTCATGCGCCAGTTCCGAGATATGAATCAGACCATCGGTCCCGGGCAGGATTTCCACGAACGCGCCGAAGTCGGTAATGCGGCGGACGACGCCGTCATATTCCTTACCAATCTCGGCTTCCTCGACGATAGCCAGCACCCGATCGCGGGCGGCTTCGCCGGCTGCGGCCTCCACCGAGGCGATCAGAACGGTGCCGTCATCATCGATGTCGATCTTGGCGCCGGTTTCCTCGACGATAGCCCGGATTATTTTGCCTCCTGGGCCGATAACGTCGCCGATCTTCTCCGGATTGATCTTGATCGTGATAATCCGCGGCGCATACTGCGAAATGTCGCTACGTGGCTGGCTGATGGTTTTGGCCATCTCGCCCAGGATATGCAACCGGGCCACGCGCGCCTTTTCCAGCGCCATCCGCATGGTTTCCAGGTCGATGCCCTTGATCTTGATGTCCATCTGCAGCGCCGTCACGCCATCGGCGGTACCGGTGACCTTGAAGTCCATGTCGCCGAAATGGTCCTCGTCGCCGAGGATATCGGTCAGGATGATGACCTTCTCGCCTTCCTTGATCAGACCCATGGCGATTCCCGCCACCGGCGCCTTGACCGGCACGCCACTGGCCATCATGGCCAGTGAACCGCCGCAGACAGAAGCCATCGACGATGATCCGTCCGATTCCAGAATATCGGACACGATTCGAATCGTGTAGGGGGAGCGGTCGCCTACCGGAATGATCGGATTCAGGGCCCGTTCCGCCAGCGCGCCGTGACCCACCTCTCGGCGACCGACGCCGCGCATGGGACGAACCTCGCCGACCGAAAAGGGCGGGAAGTTGTAATGGAGCATGTACGACTTGGTCGATTCGCCTTCCAACTCATCCAGCCGCTGTTCGTCGATCTTCGTCCCCAAAGTGACCGTCACCAGAGCCTGTGTTTGACCGCGCGTGAACAGGGCCGAACCATGGGTGCGGGGCAGGACCGACACGTCGCAGGTAATCGGCCGGACAACATCAAGCCCGCGGTTGTCCAGACGCCGGCTCTCCTCAACGATCATCCGCCGCATCTCGGCCTCATCCTTTTCCCGGATGTAGGCCTTGATCTTCTTGAGATCGTCGGGAAATTCCGCTTCGAGGGCCGTGCAGATTTCCTTGCTCAGTTCGAACTTGGCGTCGCCGCGTTCGTCTTTGGACGCAATCGAGTTCATCTGTTTGATGCGGTCGCCCAGAAGCTCGTCGATTCGCGCGATCAGAGCAGAATTGACCTCTTTGGGCGTGACTTCCTTTTTAGTCTTCCCGCACTGCGCCTTCAGTTCGTCGATCTTGGCCGCAATCAGCTTGATATGCTCGTGGCCGAAGCGCATCGCTTCCACCATGATTTCCTCGGGAACCTCGTAGGCTCCCCCCTCGACCATGGTGATCGAATCGGCCGTCCCGGCCATGATCAGGTTGAGGGCCGATTCCTCCTGCTGGGCAAGAGTCGGGTTGATGACGAATTCATCGTTGACCCGTCCCACCCGCACCCCGGCCAGGGTGTCGGGAAAGGGGATATCGGAGATGGCCAGAGCCGCCGCCGTGCCGATCAACCCCAGGGTATCGGGATCGTTTTGCCGGTCATGCGACAGCACCATAACGATGATCTGGACCTCGTTGGTATATCCTTCGGGAAACATGGGCCGAATCGGCCGGTCGATAATCCGGCAGGAGAGAATCTCCTTCTCCGAGGGTCGTCCTTCCCGTTTAAAAAATCCTCCGGGGATCTTCCCGGCCGCGTAGGCCTTCTCGCGGTAATCCACCGAAAGCGGCATGAAATCCTGTCCCTCGACAGCTTCCCGTGAAGCGCAGGCCGAGGCCAGGATCATGCTGTCGCCATAACGAACCGTCACGGCTCCGTTGGCCTGTTTGGCGACGCGGCCGCTTTCAATCGTCATCGTCCGTTCGCCAATTTCAAATTCAACCGTATGAATCATTCGATTCCTTTCCTCTAGCGTCTGAGACCGAGCTCCGTAATCAACTGACGGTAGCTGGCGATGTCGGTCTTCATCAGGTAATCAAGCAGCCGGCGACGCCGGCCGACCATCATCAACAGGCCCCGACGGGAATGAAAGTCCTTGCTGTGAAGCTTGAGATGCTCCGCCAAATGGTTAACCCGTTCCGTCAGCAGGGCAATCTGCACTTCCGGCGAACCGGTATCTTTTTCGTGCAGTTTGTACTGGCCGATGATGTTTTGTTTTGTCTCTTTGCTGGTTGACACAGCCTTACTCCTTCTACTAAAGTATCAATTTCAAAACAGTTTCTTTATCGTGGGCGATCTGCCGCGACAGCTCCTCCGGGGAACCGAAGCGGACATTAGGGCGGACGAAATGCGACGGGTAGAGAGCAACGTCGGCGCCATACAGATCGCGGTCAAAATCAAACAGGTGGGCTTCCACCGAAACAACATGTTGGGGGTTGAGCATATTGACCCCGATAAACATCATTCCCCGATAATCGACCCTATCCACCAGGGCAGAGCAGGCGTACACGCCGGCGGGGGGCAGGAGTTTTCGTTCCGACCAGGCCAGATTGATCGTAGGCCACCCGAGGCGTCTGCCCTGCCCGATTCCCTTCACGACCCGACCGCGGATCGGATAGGGATGCCCCAGCATCTGTAGGGCATCTTCCCATTCGCCGCCCTTGATTACGCGGCGGATGCGGGTGGAAGAAATGGGCATATCCTGGTAGGTGACCGGCGACACCACCTCGACCTTGAAACCGGCCTTTAGGCCGAGGTCGGCCAGCTGGTCGGCCGTACCAGAACGCTGATGGCCGAAACTGTGGTTGTAACCTACGACGAGGGCCTTGATATGGAAACGATCCAGGAGGATATCGTTGATGAACTGTTCGGCAGTCATGCGGCGCATCTTATCGTCGAAATTCAGGAACACCAGCGATCCGTCGAAGTGATCCCGAAGAATGTCGGTCTTCTCTTCCGGCGTGGTCAACAGCGGGGGCGGATCATTCGGCGTCACCACGACTCGAGGATGGGGATGAAAGGTAATCGCCGATGCCGGCAATCCGGCTGCGTCGGCATGCGCCGCCAGGCGTTCGAAGATGGAGGCGTGGCCGCGATGGAAACCGTCGAACGTTCCCACCGTGGCGACGCACGGGGCGGCGTTGGCCGCCGCGTATTCATCCACCGAATGATAAACCTTCAGGCTCAGACCAATACCCTCACATACGAGAAAAAGTCGTTTTGCGCCTTCGCTTGCACGGCGACGAGGTCGCAGGTGGCCCGTCCGATGGCCAATATCCGGCCATGTTCGTCAGCCATGCTGGTCAATTGTCCGGCGTCGAACCGTCCCCGCGAGGAGACGACGTCGCCGGTGGTGGGCACTCCGCCATTATGAATGGTCGCGGCCACCGGATCGGCGATGGTTACCAGCGGAAATTCCAGCACATTCTCGATGGATCGAACCGCGTCGGTCAGGGTACCGTCCTGATGCCGGGCCTCGACGTCGCGAACGGTCAACGCGTCGCGAACGTGAAATGGGCCGATTGCCAACCGCTCCAATGCAGAGAGGTACGCGCCACAACCCAAGTCTTTGCCGATATCATCCGCCAGAGTCCTGATATACGTCCCCTTCGAGCATTGTATTTCCATCGTCAGCCGCGGGGATTCATACCCCAACAATGTCAGCGATTTGATTTCCACGCGGCGCGACGGCGTCTCTGCGGTTTCTCCCCGCCGGGCATATTTGTACAATTCCCGGCCCTTGACCTTGACGGCCGAATAGGCCGGTACCGTTTGCATGATCGAACCGGTAAAGCGGGCCAAAACCGCCAAAATGTCATCCGTCGTCAGCGCCGGGACTTCCCCACCCTTCTCCATGCGTCCCGCGCCGTCAAGCGTGTCGGACACCCATCCCAGAGTGATTTCGGCCCGATAACATTTGTCCCAATCCGACAGGAACTGGGTCAGCTTGGTGGCCCGGCCGAGGCATATCAAGAGCAAACCGGAGGCCATCGGGTCTAGCGTCCCGGTATGGCCGATTTTCTGCTGCCCCATTATCCGGCGCAGGCGGTAGATCAAGTCGTGGCTGCTCAACCCCCGGTCCTTGATCGCCGGCAATATGCCGTTATACCGATCCATTGAGCCGTTCCTTGAGATAGTCTACCACTTTCTTCTGCGCCTCCGCCAGCGGCAGGTCGATCTGACAGCCGGAAGCGTTGACGTGCCCGCCGCCGCCGTAATGGGCGGCGATTTCCCCAACATTGACGGCATTTTGCGAGCGAAACGAAACTTTGGTGCGGCCGCCATCCAGTTCGGTAAACAACACCCCGACCTCGACCCCGGCGGCGTTCATGGTCAGATTGACCAGCCCTTCCATGTCACTTTGGTTGGCGTGCGTCTCCCGCAGTCGCTTTTGTTCCAGGGTCATGGTGCACAACCGTCCATCCAACAGATACTGCATGTCGGCGGCCGCCAACGCGGCGAGATGAATCATCGCCCGGCTTTGCCGGTAGTAGATATTGTTGGTCAGGTTGGTCGGATCGGCCCCGGCCTCGATCAACTCGGCGGCGATCCGCAGACATCGGGATGTGGTGTTGCTGTAATAGAATCGTCCGGTGTCGGTCAGGATGGCCGTATAGAGATTGGCGGCCATGGTCGGAGTAACCGCCCCGCCCCCTTCCCGAATAAGCTCATAGATCATCTCACCGGCGGCCGAAGCATCGACATCGTTCCAATTGACCGTCCCGAACGCGGCGTTATCCGGGTGATGGTCGATATTGACGACGGCGCACTGGGGGGCAATCAGGCGTTCCACTTTCCCCGCCCGCGCCAGATTCGAGCATTCGACAACCATAGCGACATCGAACCCGCCGGATGGGACATGGCTTTCTATATTGATGATGCGGTCGATACCGGGCAGAAAACGATACTTGGCCGGAATGATCCCGTCATTGACGATGACATTGGGAATTCCCAGCGCCGAGATATACTCGGCCAGCGCCAACTGTGACCCGATGGAATCGCCGTCGGGATTCTGATGGCTGGTGATCAGAACCTGCCGCGCATTCTTAAGCGTCGTCAGAATCGTCTGTTTGATCTTCTTCATCATCCTGTTTGGCCGTGACTTCTTCAATCAATTGGATTACCCGCATGCCCTTCACCAGTGATACGTCATAGTGAAAGCTTATCTCCGGCGCCCGCCGGATGCGCACCCGCCCGGCGATGGCGGTCTGAAGCTGGCCGGTGCGGTTGTCCAGGACGGCCTTAACCCGTTCCACCAGTTCCGGCTTGTCGTCCAACAGGGTATAGTATATCCGGGCGTAGCGGAGATCATGGGTCATCTCGACCTTGCTGACGGTCACGAATACCCCGGCCTTATCCCGTACCAGGTCGGACACCAGCCCGGCGGCTTCCCGCAGGATCTGATCCGCAACCCGTTCTGAACGTTTAAACGACCGCATTATGTAAACTCAATTTCATAATCCACCAGAAACGCTTCCTTTTCCTGCTGCACCGCTTTGACGATCGCCGTCAATTGGCTGTCGGCGTGAGCATGCAGGTTCGAGACCACGGCCACCCCCAGACGGCAGCTTTGCCAGAGGTCATTGTCGCCGACCTCGGCCACGGACGCGTTAAACTGATTGCGCAGACGAGTGACCAGCGAACGAATCACCCGCCGTTTGTCTTTCAACGACCGGGCGGCGGGAATATTCAGCGTCAATATCAATCGTCCTACTATCACAACAGCTACAGTTTTCTCTCCGACTTGACCAGTTCGTAGGCTTCAATCTGATCGTCAACTTTGACGTCATCGAAGTTCTCCAAGCCGATACCGCATTCCAATCCAACCGCCACTTCACGGGCATCATCTTTAAAACGTCGGAGAGAACCAATCGTTCCTTCGTGGACGACCACGCCGTTGCGGCTGACGCGAATCTTGTCGCCGCGGCGGATTCGGCCCTGTTCCACGTAGGAGCCGGAGATCACGCCGGCTTTGGGAACGCGGAACGTTTGGCGTACGACGGCCGTCCCGACCCATTTTTCCACCACCTCCGGTTTGAGCATTCCCTCAACCGCTTTGGTGATATTTTCTTTAACCTCATAAATGATGGAATAGGTCCGGATATCGACTTTTTCCCGGTTGGCCATTTCGCGGGCGCGGGCGTCGGCCGTGACGTGGAACCCGACGATAATGGCGTCAGAGGCCACCGCCAGAAGAACGTCCGATTCGGTGATAGCGCCGACACCGGTATGGATAATATTGACACGCACTTCCTCATTGCCGATGGCGCTGAGAGTATCATCCAAAGCTTCCACGGAACCAGCCACGTCGCCCTTGATAATGATTTTGAGGTCCGTGATTTGGCCGTCTTTGATTTTCTCGTAAGCCGATTCCAGCGTCGTCGGCGCGACCCGGCGGATTTCGTACTCCCGCCGGATTTGCTGACGCTTGAGGGAAATATTGCGCGCCTCCGACTCGTCGGTGGTCACCATGAACGTATCGCCGGCATACGGTACTCCGGTCAGGCCCGTAACCTGCACGGGCATTCCCGGGCCGACCTCGGTGACTTCGCGGCCGCGATCATCCACCATGGCCCGGACCCGTCCGAAACACCCACCGGCGACAAACGGGGTTCCCACCCGCAGGGTGCCTTTCTGCACCAGCAGGGTCACCACCGGCCCACGGCCCTTTTCCAGGCGGGCCTCGATGATCGCTCCCTGGGCTTTGATATCAGGATCGGCTTTAAGCTCCATCACTTCCGACTGAAGCAGGATCATCTCCAGGAGTTTTTCGACCCCGGTTCCTTTCTTGGCCGATACTTCCACCATGATCGTTTTTCCGCCCCAAGCCTCGCTGAGCAGATTCAGGTTGGCCAGCTGTTGGCGCACGGAGTCGGGATTGGCCCCCGGCAGGTCGATTTTGTTTATGGCCACGATGATCGGAACGTTTGCCGCTCTGGCGTGGTTGATCGCCTCCACTGTCTGCGGCATAACCGCCTCGACCGCCGAGACTACCAGAATGACAATATCGGTTACCTGCGCGCCTCGGGCGCGCATGGCCGAGAAGGCCTCATGGCCGGGAGTATCCAGGAACGTGATTTTGCCGGCGGGCAACTGCACCGCGTAGGCGCCGATATGTTGCGTAATCTCCCCGGCTTCGCCCCCGGCAATATTGGATTTGCGGATAAAATCAAGCAGGGTGGTTTTGCCATGGTCGACATGGCCCATGATCGTTACCACCGGAGGCCGGAATTGCAGGTTGTCCTGATTCTCCTCCTCCATGACGGCAGTTCCGATTTCCTCCACCTGTTCCACGGCGAAACCGTATTCCAGCGCCAGGGTTTCGATCGTGTCGATATCCAGCCGCTGATTGATGGAGGCCAGGACACCCAGTTCGAGACACTTGCCCACTAATTCCGCCGGGCGCCGGTCCAAAACCTTGGCCAGTTCCGAGAGGGTCATAAACTCGGTGACTTCGACAACCGGTGTTCCTTCTTCCGTCGTATCGTCCTCGGCAGACCGTTTTTTGTACTTCTTGACCTTTTTGACGCCATCGATGTTGGCCATGGTTTTCTTAAAGGCCAGCGATACGGCTTCCTGATCCACGACGTGTGCGGCCCGCCCTTTCTTGCCGCGATCGCGTTTTTTGCGGCGTTTTTCGGCCTTGGAAACGGCGGGGCTTTGCTGCAGACGCTTTTCCAGCTTCTGGGCGGCTTCGGGCGGCACCCGGATTTTGGGGATAATCCCGGTCGGTGTCGGTTTGTGAACCGCAGGCGCAGATTCCACCCGACGTCCTCCCCTTCGCGGCGGTTCCTTGACCGGCCCTTTCACAACGGGGCGTCGTTTCTCGACTGTCGGCGCAACGGCGACCGGCGGCTTGACCGCGGGCATTTCCGCCCTGGGTTTTTCGACAACCACTTCCGGAGGTGTAGTAATCACAGGTTCCTTTTTCGTAGCGGCCAGTTCTTTGGCGGCCCGTTCTTTGGCTCTCTTTTCAACCAGTGCCTTCTTCTTTTTGGCTTCGGCTTCGGCCTTGTGTTGCAAGGCCAGCTTCTCGGCGTCTTCCCGTCGCTTGTGAGCTTCCAGCTCCAGAAGCTTCCGGCGGCGCGCCTCGTCGTCCTTCTTGACTTCGGCGATCTCGTGCTTGAACTTGTCGGCAATAGCCTCAAGCATGTCTTCGGAGGCGATCGACATGTGCGACTTGATAGTAAAACCCAAGCCCCGCAGCACTTTCATCAGCGCATCACTGGATATCTTGTATTCCTTGGCGATATCATAGATGCGAAGTCTGTTCGTCTTCTTGTCCAACGCACGCCTCCTAAAAACTCAGCTGTCGCAAAAAACCGCGCCGTTCATTCCCTGAACGTTGCAGCCTCGGATTCTAATTCCCAGTCGCTTCCGACGACAAGGGGCCGTCACCAGGCTCATTCCCCTCATCGTTGTCCTCAGTCGTCTCCCCAGTCTCAAGAGATGATTCATCATCGGCGACGGCAGCTTCCGCCGCCGCTTCCTCAGCCCGCCGTTTTTCTTCAACCTCGACCATGTATTCTATGGCTTTTTCTATCAAGCGTTCGGCCGTTTTTTCGCCGATGCCTTCAATCTCGATCAATGTTTCGAGTTTGGCGTTGGCCAAATCCTGGACCGTGTTGATATCGGCTCCAACCAAACGCTCTTCCAGAATGTCGCCGACTCCGCTCAACATCCCGATCGGGACCATCATCTCGGCCTCACGACGCTTCATGTCATTGTAATCGGTCTCCGACATGATGTTGATTTTCCAGCCGGTCAGACGCGAAGCCAAACGGGCGTTCTGGCCGTTTTTCCCGATCGCCAGCGACAGCTTGTCGTCTTCCACCGCCACCGTCATCCCTTTTTCCTCTTGGAAGACGTCCATGGTCACTACCTTGGCCGGCGCCAGCGCCCGCGTCACGAACACCTCCGGATTGGAGGTATAGGCGACGATATCTATCCGTTCGTTATTTAATTCCCGGACGATGGACTGCAC
>JAQVRW010000139.1 GCA_028700875.1 Candidatus Zixiibacteriota bacterium
TCTTAAGGGGTTTGCAGTCATTCGCTCCGATTGCCAATTGCGCACATATTGATTGACGGTTTGGCAGTATTCAAGAAACCGACGAGCTCCGTAGCCAGCCACCCCCGAAACTGACGCCAATGACAATTGGGATATCGTCACGGGTGAGAAAACGCTGAGTTTCTCAAAAAGGGACAATTGTCTGCTCAAGGCGTTCCGTTGATCGCCGCTGAGCGTTTGGCGCCCGAGATACCCTTCGGCAACCTGTCTGGTATATTCATTACTCCAACCGCTGACGCCCGGCGGAGGTGTTGTCGGGATAGCGGCTATGAAAAGGGAATCCGCATATGAGGGTCCTTCGGCCCGGAAGCTTATTCGATTACTAATGGGAAAGGCGAACTGCGCGGTTTCAGAAGCAATCCACGGCCATATCCATGAGACGGCCGCCCAAAAAACTATCGCCATGGTCAAGGCGCCCCTTGATGTTTCCGATGAAGCCGATAGCCAAAGACCAACCCAGGCAAAAATGGAAATGGTGAGGAGGGTCAGAAGTAATGTACCTATGACCGTTACGGATAACGCCGAAATAGAGGCTCCGACCGATGCCGTGGTGACCAAGAATACGGCCATCGCGATCAACAATGGGATCATCATTGTGAATACGGCTGCGCTCCATTCGGACAACAGGTAATCTCGTCGGCTGATGCCGAAAGAAAGCAGCAAGCGGACCTGACCTATCCGTCGATCCATAGAGGCGGAATTGTACGTCAGGGAAAGGGCAAAAAGGCCAAGGAGCATAACGAGCGATCCCGCAAATCCCCCCGATATCCGGAAGTATAGAAATGGATTGTTTAACGAATAGGGGTTATAATAGATTGGCCCCCCGAAAATACCCCGGATCAATGCCGCCCCTCCCATCATGTCTACGGGACTACCGGCTACAATCGTTTGAGCTTCGAGTTTTGTGACAACTGCCGGCAAGGCGGTGGCATAGGTACGGGCTCGGCCAATCCGCTCTCGCTCAGATCGGAGAATAGTGCTATGTTCTTCACTAATCTGGTGGAACCGCGAACCATCGATATATCCATGTCCTATTCCTATTACGATTGACGCCAAAACCGCCAAAAGCAGTTTATATCCGCGGATATTTTGAAGCATGCGCCATCGGAACAGGGTCAGAAACGGACGCCCACCTCCTGTTATCGTCACGATGCGATCAGGAATCACGATGATCCTTCCCAACAGTTTTACCGTGTCGCACAGAGTACAATATAACCCCTCAAGCGGTCGTTTACCATCATGGGCGATTGAGAACCGGATGCCCGATCGTAGTCCATGTACTCCCCATATATGCGAAACTAGAAATCAATCAGACGCCTGTCAACAAGAAATACCGTTCGCCGAAAGCACGTCTTATATTCCGGCGAATTGTTTCGTTGAGGGCGGGAGCCCGCTGGCCAAAACGGGCTCCTGCCTTGTTCATCCGGCATTTGTTTCAACGAAGATTGACTACTCAGCGCCCGACGCCGGATACACCGCACTTGCAAGAGGCACCCTGCCAAGGGGCACCGCAACTGCTTTCACATTCACAGGCGCCTGTTCTGGAACAACTCGGGGAACACCCGGGTGTACCGTCACAGATACAAGTCTGGGAACATGAGCATTTTTGCCCCCCTTCTTGGTCGGTCGCAATCGAAACGGACGACCACAGCAGGACCATTATGGCTATTGGAAGAAGCCACAATTTCCATCCTTTCATGGTATTAATCCTCCGTTGTTTTAGGTTGACGATACCTGACCTTCCAGCAGCTGGATTCTAAATATTTCGACATTAAATAAATCGAACCATCGGGAGACACCGTCAGGCGCTCATATACCAATCGGGTTCCGTCTTGTTTCAGCACAACGGTCCTTTTAAGAAGGGTTCCCGCACAACTATACTCGTGGAGTGTGCTTGACACAATTACCAGAATGTGGTCGTTGAATGGAGCCAGCTGGTCGATGAAGAGAGGAACGTTGCTGGCTCGGTCAATCTCGCATTTCCTTTTCAGATCTTCCATGTAGTCAGCGAGTTTGTTACGGTTCGTCATCTTGGAAAGGGGGACCTCGGGGAAATAGCCCTGGTAGAACCATGCGCGGGTCGAATCTATATCACACGAAACCATCCAAGCGGTCTCTCCGCATCGACAGTACGCCAGTCCTTTATAACAAACGGCCAGAGTTCCCCCGTCGATGAAGTCCGCGCTGACTATATTGATTGCCGTTCGCGCGATCACCGGGTCATCAGGTGAACCCAGGAGTTCCCCTATTCCGCCGAGTTGCTTGCCATTGGAATCGAACTTCACCAGGAGGTGACGTTCCGGCAAGATGGCCCTAGAACCGACGCAAATATTCCCGTCGTGATCAATGGCAATTATATCTGGAAGCGGAATTACCGAAAACGACCCCAGCCAACTCAAATCAAAGGCCAACTTGACGATCCGGTTGTTACCCTGATCAGCCACATAAATACATCCGTTGCCGATTTTTATGTCCGTCGGCACATAAAATTGATTCTTCCCGGAACCAAGCGCGCCGATCTCCTTGATAAATACGCCTTCTTTGTCGAATTGTACCAACCGATTGTTCTTAGTATCGCTGACGATGACAGTACCATCAGGCAGCACGGCGATAGCCTCTGGTTGGTCAAGCCCGTCCTCCGCTGTTTGAAAGGTGAACTCCTTTTCGACGTAAAGCGTATCTGCCAGATACGAATCAGCTCCACAAACCCCATCGGCAGGCGCAAGAAGTGCCTCCGCGGCGATGATACCAGAGAATACCAACGAACGAATGATACTCCGATTCATGAGGATAACCTCCCGTTAGGAACGCGCGCCTATTTCAAACGATCCAAGAACGCATCAAAAGGTTCGGCACGACGCAAGGTGCCGTCATTGTCCCATGTGAGCACTTGCGATTGTCTCTCGCCTCCCTCCATTTCAAAATGCCGGGCGGGCGAATTCGCGAAGTGCTTTGTCATGAAAACCGGCAGAGAAATATTGTAGGCTTTGACATAGCCGGCAATGATTCCCGGTTGAATGTCTCCGTCAATAAGACAAATGACTTTTCTATCGGTAGACTGGGTGATAAGGGATTCGGATCGGCCGATCCGAAGAAGAAAAGATCGAATCTGACATTGACTGCAAGATGCGCTGAAAAGAAGACAGAGCACGGATTCCTTGGCCAGCGCTCTCAGGTTCATCTGCTCATTGGTTTGCAGATCGGCAATTTCAATCTCGGGCACGCTCTTGCCGACGAAAAAGGCAAGATTCAGAGTATCACTAATGGCGGCTTCATCGCAGAGCTTGCCTCCGTAGTTCTTGGCCAGTTGATGCACTGTCTGATAATTCATTGGGAAATTGGATGTGAATTGCACGGTATTCGATGAATCTATAAGAAGTGCCATGTAACAGTCTTTTGTTATTCCAAATTCTCGCGCGAGGCCGGATGAGTCCCCAGTAATTGCCAAACGGGAACAGAATCCGGGAATATCCTGGTTGTTGTAAAGGGACATAATAGACGGCGAATCGGCTCCATCAACGGATATGATTGCGGATAATCCCGGGTAAGCCTCCACGATATCATTGAGCCACCGTAGATATTCTGAAATCTGCGAGCCATCCAATTCGGCAAAGGGCAGAAACTCAAGAAGTATGGTCGAATGGTCCGCGCCGGAAATCTCACTCACAAGTTTTGCCGCATGACTGTCGATTGTCATCCCGGGTCCAAATCGCGGCTTGGCTGTCATGCAGTCAGTCGATACGCTGAGATTCATCGCGGATGCGGTTGCACACAATGCAATTGTTATGACGGCGAATAGTTTCACGGAACCCTCCCTTGGCATAGCATTCGGTTGAAATGCTCCCGTATACGTATAATACTACCGTCACCATACTTTATAAAGCGGATGGGACGTGAAAATGCTATTTGGCTATTTTTTGGAGTTATTCTTCCTTGTGGCCTTTGGCCAATCCTCCATTCGTATCTTCACCCGCAGAAAGGTCAGGGGTATAACATAAGTGCAGGTTACAGACCGCACGATATCACCCCCAAAGATAACTGATCACAACCCGTTTCGTATCGTCGATTCCCTCGGACTAGCTGAAGAGCCGGATCGATGCCTGAACACCCAAACGCTTCGTCCGCAAATCGGACGCTTTCAGAACAGGGAATCTCCTGTGATCGAAAATCACCGCTTACCTTTAAAACTGGAGGAATCAATGTCGCCCGGGAATGCCATTCCCCTTGCGACCTCTCTTGTTACAAATAGTATACCCTATTTGTTCCACAAATGTCAAGCATAAAGTTCGCATGGACGGAAGAATCTACACTTGGTATCATCCACACGTGCTTCTGTCTCTTTAAATTCAATCATCAACCCGATTGGGCGCCATAGACTCAATATCAATTACACGGCCCTAAAGGCAATTAATCATTTCGGAAAGTGGGAAAGCATGCTCATAGTATCTCGCATTTTCCATTGCTCCACAAGGCATTGCAGGGATTCAAGTTTGCCGCCGGGGGTGGCGTGGGCGAAATAAACTTGGTCGGCAAGGGCTGCCACCAAGAGGTTCCGACGGGTGGCCAGATCGGCGGTCGAGCGACGGTGGCGGGCGGGGAACGGGGAGAGCAGAAGGAGCCGGTCATCAGCCAAAGGCTTTTTCCAGTCTATTGGCAGGCGCATGCCTTCCAGGCTCCGGGCGGGGCAAATGATAATCGGCTGCCGACCGCGCAAAAGAATCCGCAGACACTCCTTTTCCATGAGGGAATGGAAACCGCTGATGACCGTTTTCCCCTCGTCACGCCATTTCCGGGCAAGGTCATAGGTCCGGAGTATTTGCTTTCCGGGGCATTTGACGGAGCAAAAGAGCGCGATTTTTGTCCGTCTCAGAATATCCAGATTGCCAAGCAAAAAGATTGTCTCCGGGGCCTGGTCGCCCAGAAACCGACGAACCGACTCCGGGTAACCGGTGTCAGTTCTACAAATCGTAATTATCTCCGGTCGCTCGGCCACGCGCGGTTTGGGGGCCGCCGGGACTGTCGCCTCATTCGTCCCCTTCATCCCCCGCCCCGAGCCCCATGCGGTATTTGATGTCATAATTGATCACGAAATCGAGTTCTTCGTCAGTAAAGGCATAGTGTGTGGCCAGTACCTTATCAATTTCATCTAAAATGGTTTTAGAGAGACGCGGCGCAAAAACCTGGACTCTGAGGGACCCGTATTTTTCGTATTCCATCATTCGAGTCTGCGAATTGGTTTGAAGATTTTCCATGAGTATCTGAGTCAGATACGAAAGCTTTGTCATGAAGGATTTATTTAGGGAACCCAAATCAAATGGAAATGCGGCTACCTCACGCTTGTTCAGATTGCGACAATCAGAAAATACAAGAAAATACCAAAAGAACAGAGTCGAGCAATAGATCGCCAACGCAGCATCGCGGTCATCACATTTGCTGAAGCGTACTTCCTTTAATTCGGATGTTACCCTGGATTTACCGCCATCTTCAGTCATCATGGGAGGGCGGTCAATGAATTGCACAAAATATCTCAGTTTCCGTGTATGATAAAGTACATATCGACCTTTTGGCGTCGATTGATCACCCAAGTGTTTCCTTGATGATAATATCTTCTCCAATACGCTCCTTTCAATCTCCGATCCAATTTTCGGAATCGATCCCATATAGGTGGCTTCAGCCGGAACGCTTACATACCGTAAAATGCTGAATAATCCGTCCCGCTCGGCATTCGACCAACGATTATACTTGGTTGAAAAGACTGCAGGAAGGCGATTTCGGAGTTTCTGGGCAACCCATATGCAAAGGTGCTTCTCCGCGCCATTAAACAGTTTTGATGGACGCATGGCGTATGTACTGAACCAGTTTTGACCGCAATTTTCGTACACAAGGTTCCGTAATGGCGCAAATCCGTCAGTGCTAACGAATGATACCGGGACAATCAATCCGCAACGGCCGGAGTCAGATAAGACTGAAATTGACTTTTCAAGGATAAAGGCATAGAGATCGCCGCATGCTTCCGTTCTTAAACTCCTCACCTTGTACTCATTCCGTATGTTTCGATATTCGATATATGGTGGATTTCCAATTATCACATCAAATCCACCTTTATGGAGAATCCCGTTGAACTCGATGAACCAGTGAAATGGTTGATGGCTCTTTTGCCATTTATCAAGAACGCCCCTTTTCTTGGTTCCAACCCCATATTCGGCGGCAAGAAAAAGATCAAGCTTATCCCTCAGCTCCTTCAAACGGTTATGGAGGTTCTCTTTCGCTTCCGCAAAGTGGCTTGGCATCATTTCCTGCCGCGTTTGCATTTCCTGGAAGTTGCGGAATGCTCGGTCGGCAATCTCAGCCTCTTCCTCCACTTTCTTGACTTCGTCTTCCCATAAAGCAAATTTGCCTTCCTGCGTCTTCCTGACCTCATCCAGCGACACGAAGCCTACCAGGGTATTACCGGCCCGGATGTTGAAGTCAATATCCGGCAGCGGTTCGATGTCGTCCACACATTCAATCTGGGCCACCAGCTTTAAGAATAGGCGCAACCGGCAGATTTCCACTGCCTCGTCCATGATATCCACGCCGTACAAATTGTTTACAATGATTGATTTCAAAACAAAGTACCGGTAGTTGGGATGGCTGTCCACGCGCTTCAAGACCTCTGTGAACTGCTTGGAGTAGTTGGGATGATTCTTACGGCCTCCTTCACCCCATTCCTCCAAAAAGAACCGCATACGCTCCAGGCAGGCTTCATAGAGCGGGTCAAGGATATTCAGCGCGGCAAAAAGAAACGCTCCTGAGCCACAGGTCGGGTCAAGCACCGTAACGCCCTCCACTGCCTTCCATAAAGCGACCAATAGCTCCGGTCCCTCGCAGTTTTCGATAACATCCTGCGCGAACTGGCGGATATCGAGGTTATAGGTTATGAGATCGTTGATGGATCGAACTTCCCCATTGGCCAGCTTGCCTCGGACTTCTTCATATCGCCCTCGTCGGGCGACAACCTCGCGCCAAATTTCGGTGGGCAAGGCATATTCGGTTGGGGCGGGCTTGTTCCAAACTTTGCGACGTTCGAGAAGATTGGGTCTATTCGTACCCAAACCGTCGGCAATTTCGGATGGCAAGGGCAGTTCGATCCCTTTCATGACGGCATCATATATATATCTGTCCGGGTCCTCTTGAAGAAGCCGCCAGACCGAACGGTCGCCCTCAAAGGCAATTTTGCACTTCTCTCGGGCCGCGTCAAACAGGAAGGGGATTATCGTGTTCTTGCCGATATACCCGGTAATATCCTCCTTCGTGTAATAGGCTCCCATTTCCTTCTGGTTGACGTATTTCTCGAAGATATAGCCGAGGACGTCGGGATTGATTTCATTGTCCCGCCTGAGAGGGCGTTCATCCAGGTGCCAATGATAGGCGTCGAAGAAAGCAAAAAGCCGTTCGAACGCCTCGTCGGGAATTTCAATTGTCTTGCCGTGAAGCGTTTCGATCTGATGGCGCATGAAAATGCCGCCGTTTAAGTACGGGACTTCGCCAAGGAGCTTACGGGCTTTGGCCGACCGTTCTTCTCGTTGTTTGGCAAAACCCTCGAAGAAAAGCGGGCACAAGAAATCGCGATAGTAATGATCCCGTCCGAGTTCCCCTTTGCAGTAGGCAAGTTTGTTTTTCAGATAGTCCGAGGCGTTATCCAGGAAATGTTTCTTCTGAAGAAAAT
>JAQVRW010000140.1 GCA_028700875.1 Candidatus Zixiibacteriota bacterium
TTTGGGAATGCCCCGGATTTACCGGGAAGACGGTACGATGGTCCCGGTGACGGTGATCGAAGCCCGCCCCTGTCGGATCGTGGCGGTGCGGACCAAGGAAAAGCACGGCTACAACGCCTATCAGGTCGGTTTCGGGACCAAACGGGCCGTGCTGATCAACAAGCCGGAGACGGGTCACTTCAAGGCCGCCAACCTGGAACCGATGCGGTATCTGCGGGAAATCCGGGTTGACGAGCTGGGCGATTACAAAGTCGGTGACTCGCTGACGGTGGAGTTGTTCAAGCCCGGACAGAAAGTCGATGTCACGGGGGTTTCCCGGGGTCTCGGTTTTGCCGGCGTCATGAAACGGCACAATTTCCGCGGGGGTCCCATGACGCATGGTCAGTCGGACCGTCAGCGGGCTCCGGGTTCAGTCGGGGCTTCTTCGTATCCCTCGCGCACCTTCCGCGGCCAGCGTATGGCCGGCCGCATGGGCGGCGAGGCGGTGACCGCAGTCGGCCTTCGGGTGGAGCGGGTGATTCCCGAAGAGAATCTGCTGCTGGTCAAAGGCGGGGTTCCGGGGTTGGAAAAGAGTTTCGTCAAGATTAGAACATCTACTCGCAGGTAAGGTAGGAAGATGTCGGTAGCAGTTATAAGAACGGATGGCAGTCAGGGCGAGATGGTGGATTTGCCGGCGGTGCTTTTCGGCCGGGAGCCGAACGAAGCCGTGGTCCACAGCTACATCGTCGCCTATCTGGCCAATCAGCGTCAGGGCACGAGTTCGACCAAGACGCGCAAGGATGTCAACGGCGGCGGCATCAAACCGTGGCGGCAGAAGGGAACCGGTCGCGCCCGCGCGGGTACGATCCGCTCGCCTCTGTGGCCCGGCGGCGGGACGGTCTTCGGACCCTCGCCTCGGTCGTACGAAACCCGGTTGCCTAAGAAGCAAAAACGGCTGGCTTTGTTGTCGGTGTTGTCCGACAAGGCGCGCAACGATCGGGTTAAGGTCCTGGCGGATCTGAATCTGCCGGACGGGAAGACCAAGAATTTCGCCGCCCTCCTCGGGCGTCTGGGCCTGTCCGACAAGAAGGTCTTGATATTGCACGAGGGCCAAAACGCCGATCTTCAGCTGGCTTCGCGGAATATCCCGGCGATCAAAGTGAGCCGGGCCCGGCTGGCCAACGTGTATGACGTGCTCGACGCCGACATGTTGGTGATCACGGTGGCCGGGTTGAAGGATATGGAGGAGGTGTTCGGCTGATGGAAGCGCGGGGAATTGTCAAACATCTGTTGTCGACCGAGAAATCGGTCGAGGCTCGTACGGCCGAATCCAAGTACACCTTCGCGGTCGACCGCGACGCCAACAAGCACCAGATCAAGGATGCCGTGGAACGGTTGTTCAATGTCCATGTCACCGGGGTGCAGACGGTCATCGTGCCGGGGAAGGTCAAGCGTATGGGGCGGAATGAAGGCAAGACGCCGACCTGGAAGAAGGCCGTGATAAAGCTCAAAGCCGGCGAAAAGATCGCCGAATTCGAAAACGTGTAGGACAAGCGCGGATAGAGGTCATGGGAATAAAAAAGTACAGACCGGTGACGCCTTCGTTGCGCTTTCGGACGACACCGTCGTTTGAGGAAGTGACATCGGCGGTCCCGGAACGGTCGCTGATCACCATCCTGCGGAAGAAGGGCGGCCGCAACAACAAAGGGCGGCTGACCGCCCGCCATCGTGGCGGCGGCCACAAGAGATATTACCGGATCATCGATTTCCGGCGCGACAAGCGCGACGTTCCGGCGCGGGTGGCATCCATCGAATACGATCCCAACCGCAGCGCCCGGATTGCGCTTTTGCATTACGCCGATGGCGAGAAGCGGTATATCCTGGCCCCCGACGGCCTGAAAGTGGATATGCAAGTGATGGCCGGCGACGGCGCCGAAATCAAAGTCGGCAACGCCACGCCGCTGTCCCGCATCCCCTTGGGCACGAGCATCCATAACGTGGAGATGCGTCCCGGCAAGGGCGGGCAGATTGCGCGCAGCGCCGGAGTGGTGGTGCAGTTGATGGCCCGGGAAGGGAAGTACGCCCATCTGAAGATGCCGTCCAACGAGGTCCGTCTGGTCCCGGTGGAATGCCTGGCGACGATCGGGCAGGTCGGGAATATCGATCACGAAAACGTTGTCGTCGGCAAGGCCGGCGGCAACCGCTGGCGGGGTCGGCTGCCGCACGTTCGCGGCGTCGCGATGAACCCGGTCGACCATCCCATGGGCGGCGGCGAAGGACGCAGTTCCGGAGGCCGTCACCCCTGCAGTCCCTGGGGACAGAAGAGTAAAGGACTGAAAACGCGACGCAACAAAGTTTCCGGTGCGATGATCGTCAAGCGCCGCAGGTAAGTAACGAGATGGAGGAAAGATGGCCCGGTCACTGAAAAAAGGCCCATGGATAGACGCCTCATTGATGCAGAAGATTAATGCATCCAATGAGTCGGGAGAAAAAAGAGTGATCAAAACGTGGTCGCGCCGATCGACCATCTCGCCCGAGTTCGTCGGTCAAACGCTGGCCGTCCACACGGGGAACAAGTTTGTCCCCATCTATATCACGGAGAACATGGTCGGCCATAAACTGGGTGAATTCGCGCCGACGCGGACGTTCCGCGGGCACGGCGGCAAGTTGGCCGAGCGGTCTACGACGGTGAAGAAAGGATAGGCGGGTAAATCGAGATGCAGGCAACGGCAAGATTAAGATACGTGATGATGTCGCCGCGCAAACTGCGTCGCGTGGTCAGCCTGATCAGAGGCAAGTCCGTGGACGAGGCGCTGACCATACTGAAATACACGCACAAGGCGGCGGCGGGGCCATTGGCCAAGACGATTCAGTCGGCCACGGCCAACGCCCTGGCCATCGAAGGAACCTCGCGGCTGAAAGCCGAAGACTTGTCGATCGCGAAGATTTGCGTTGACGAAGGGCCGCGGGCTAAGCGGGTCCGCTTCCGGGCCATGGGACGGGTCTATCGCTACAAGAAACCGTTCGCCCATGTGACCGTGGTGGTCGAGGGCGTGCCGCACGAGCAGATGGGGTCCAAGAAACGGGCGGCCGCCGGCGAGAAGCCGGAGAAAGCCGAAGCGGCGCCCGGGATCGTGAAAAAGATCGTCCGGCGGCGCGGGACGAAAGCCGCACCGGAGAAAAAGGCCCGCGCGGTCAAGAAAACCCCGGCGAAGAAAACCGCTCCTGTGGAGACGGAAACGCCGGAAACGTCGGAAACGAAGGAATAACCAGTGAGGTATCGGGAGGATTGTTTTGGGTCAGAAAACTAATCCGATAGGTTTCCGGCTGGGGGTGACCCGGTCGTGGAATTCCAAATGGTTCGCGGCCAAGGGAATCGCCGATTTGGTCCACGAAGATATCATGATCAAGAAGTACATCAACGCCCGTCTGGACAATGCCGGACTGGCCAAGGTGGAAATCATTCGTGCGCCCAAGAAGGTGACCGTGGATATCCATACCTCACGCCCCGGGATCGTGATCGGCCGTCGGGGCGCCGAAGTGGACAAGCTGCGCGAAGAACTGCAGCTGTTGACCAAACAGGATATTACGCTGAATATCATAGAAGTCAAGAAACCCGAGTTGAGCGCTCGTTTGGTGGCCGATTCCATCGCCAAGCAGTTGGAAGGACGCGTGTCGTTCCGGCGGGCGATGAAGCGGTCCCTGGCCGCGACCATGAAGATGGGTGCGGACGGGGTCAAGATCGGTTGCAAGGGGCGGCTGAATGGAGCGGAAATCGCCCGGGCCGAGACGTATCACGAAGGCCGGGTGCCGCTGCATACCCTGCGGGCGGACATCGATTATTCCACGGCCACGGCGCATACGACCTATGGGACCATCGGCGTCAAGGTGTGGATCTGCCGCGGGACCATTCTGGATCGGGGTGACTTCACGCCGGAATCGCACGAGGAACGGCCCTATGCCGGACCGCCGGAGGCGGCTCGCGGCGGCGGTGGACGGCGCGGCGAACGGCGGCGGAAGAGAAAACCGCAGGGACGCGTCCGTCGGGATGCAACCGGAGAACCGGGAACGGATAGCTGCCATGGTTATGATGGAAGCGGCAATGCCGGTGGTGACGCAGGCCCCGAAAAGGCGTAGTCGGAAAGCGGAGATGAAACTATGTTAAGCCCAAAGCGGACAAAGTACAGAAAAACCTCGCGAGGACGCCGGACGGGAGTCGCCTATCGGGGTTCCAAGGTCGATTTCGGGCAGTACGGCCTGAAGGCGATCGAACCGAGCTGGCTGAGCAATCGTCAGATCGAAGCCGCTCGTGTGGCGCTGACCCGGCATATTAAGCGCGGCGGCAAGATATGGATTCGCATTTTCCCGGACAAGCCGATCACCAAGAAGCCGGCCGAAACCCGCATGGGCAAAGGCAAAGGCGCCCCCGAAGGCTGGGTGGCGGTGATCAAGCCGGGGCGGGTGTTGTTTGAGATCGAAGGCGTAAGCGAAGAGCTGGCGCGCGAAGCGCTGCGGTTGGCGGCCAACAAGCTTCCCGTCAAGACCAAATTCGTGTCGCGGAAAGAACTGGAAGGTATTTGATCATGCGGATGGAAAGTATCCGAGACCTGACCCAGGACGAACTACTCCAGAAGCGCGAGGAGTTGCAGCAGGAGTTGTTCAACCTGAAACTGCGTAAGGGCATCAAGGGGTTGGATAATCCCCTGAAGCTGCGCACCCTGCGTCGGGATATCGCCCGAATCGAAACTATTATAAGCGAAGACCGCACGGGGATTCGCAAGATTGTCGATCAGGTCCGCCTGTTGGATCAGATCAGCACCAAGAAGGAAAAATAACGAGTGAACGTACGAGGAGTCGCGGCGGAAATGACTGAGAGAAACCGGAGAAAGGTGCGCGTCGGCAAGGTGGTATCCAGCGCGATGAACAAAACCATCGTAGTGGAAATCATGCGGACGATGAGGCACCCGTTGTACGAGCGGGTGATCCGGACGAAATCGAAATTGTACGCGCACGATGAAAAAAACGAAGCGAGGCCGGGCGATACCGTTCGAGTGATGGAATGCCGGCCGCTGTCAAAGCAAAAACGTTGGCGGCTGACGGAAATCGTAGAGAAGGCCAAATGAGCGGCAACGCCATCCGGGAGATTCGATCATGATTCAGGAGTATTCGAGACTGGTGGTGGCCGATAATTCCGGCGCCAGGCAGGTGATGTGTTTCAAAGTGCTGGGCGGGTCCAAGAAACGCTACGCCCGTGTCGGCGACATCATCGTCTGCACCGTGAAGGACGCCATCCCCGGCGGGACGGTTAAAAAGTCCGAGGTTTGCAAGGCGGTAGTCGTCAGGACGACCAAAGAAATCCGCCGCAAGGACGGGTCCCTGATCCGTTTTTCGGACAACGCCGCGGTTATTATCAACGAACAGGGCGAGCCGCGCGGAACGAGAATTTTCGGACCGGTGGCCAGGGAACTGCGCGAACGGCAGTTTATGAAGATCGTTTCCCTGGCTCCGGAAGTGCTCTAAGGTGGTATGGGATGGATATAAAAAAAGGTGACAACGTGTTTGTGATCAGCGGCAACTCCAAGGGGAAGATCGCCAAGGTGCTGCATGTCTTTCCGTCGCGGGAACGGCTGATCGTGGAAGGCGTCAACATGATGAAGCGGCACACCCGGCCCACCCAGAGAAACCAGAAGGGCGGGATCATCACCAAAGAGGGAACTATACACCGCTCCAATGTCAAGTTGTATTGCGGCTCGTGCAACTCGCCGACCCGAATCACGCAGAAGATTGTGGAGTCCAAAGACACGAAGAAAGTCAAAGGCGCGAAAGTTCGCTGTTGCCGGTTGTGCGGCGCGGAGCTGTGAGGGAGTAGCGGAGTATTATGGCACGGTTGAAGAAAAAATATTTTGAGGAAGTCGTCCCCCGTCTCATGAAGGAGAACGGGTACGCCAGCATCATGGCGGTGCCGCGGCTGGAGAAGATCACAATCAATATCGGCGTGGGCGAGGCGATCACCAATGCCAAGACGCTGGATGCCGCCGTGGCCGACCTGCGGACCGTCACCGGCCAGCAGCCGGCGATCACGCGGGCCCGCAAATCGATCTCCAATTTCAAGCTGCGGCAGGGCATGGCTATCGGCTGCCGGGTGACCTTGCGGCGGGAACGCATGTATGAGTTTTTGGATCGTCTGATGAACGCGGCGATGCCCCGTATCCGCGATTTTCGCGGCGTGACCAGCAAGTCCTGCGACGGCCGGGGCAATTTCAACATCGGCATCAAAGAGCAGTTGATTTTCCCCGAGATCGACTATGATAAAATCGACAAGGTCCGGGGTTTGTCAATTTCCATCACCACGACGGCCAGGACGGATGCCGAATGCATCCAGTTGCTGCGTGAGATGGGTATGCCGTTCCGGAAAGAGGAGTAACTGTGGCCAAGAAATGTTTGGTTGAGAAGCAGAAGCGTGGATCCAAGTTCGCGGTCCGTAATTACCACCGTTGCCGCCGGTGCGGCCGGGCGCACGGATATCTGCGGCGCTACGGCTTGTGCCGCATCTGTTTTCGGGATATGGCCCTGGCCGGAGATCTGCCGGGCGTAATGAAAGCCAGCTGGTAGTCGCGGCGACGTGACGCGGAACATGTGTGAGGAGTATGATGTATGTCGATGACTGATCCGATCGCGGACTTATTGACGCGGATTCGCAATGCCTCGAAGGCAAGACAGACCTCGGCCGATATCCCGGCCTCCCGGATGAAGAAAGAGGTCGTTCGCATCCTGAAGGAACACAAGTACGTCAAGGACTACGTGGAGATTCCGGACACCCGGCAGGGGATATTGCGGGTCTATTTGAAATACAGCCGCGAAGACAAGCCGATTATTCACGGCCTGCGCCGCCTGTCGCGGCCCGGCCTGCGGAAATATATCTCGGCCGAAGAAACGTTCCGGTACGGCAACGGCCGTGAGGGAATTCTGATTCTATCAACCTCGGCGGGCATGATGACCGATCGCGAAGCCGTTGAGAAGAAGGTCGGCGGCGAAGCCATTTGCGCCGTCTGGTAAGAGGAGACAAGCATGTCGCGCGTGGGAAAATTACCCGTGCCGCTCCCGGCCGGGGTGACGGTAGAGCAGGCGGGTCAGGAACTGACGGTCAAGGGTCCCAAGGGGACCATGGTCAAAAGTTTCCGCCCCGAAATGACCATTTCCGTGACCGACGGCGTCGTCACGGTGGCCCGGACCGGCGAAACCATTATGCAGCGATCTCTACACGGTTTGACGCGGTCGCTCATCAGGAATATGGTGGTCGGCGTCACGGAGGGATACACCAAGCAGCTGGAAATGGTCGGCGTGGGGTACCGGGCCGAGATGAAGGGGAAGAGCCTTCTGATGTATATCGGGTACTCGCACCCGGTGTTGGTCATGCCTCCCGAGGGTGTGGCGCTGAAGTTTGAACCCAAAGGCGCTCTTATAACCGTGACCGGGATCGACAAGGAATTGGTCGGCCTGACCGCCGACAAGATCCGGGCCATCCGCAAACCGGAGCCATACAAGGGCAAAGGCATTCGGTATCGGGGCGAGCACGTTCGCAGAAAAGCCGGCAAGACGGCGGCGTAATCAGGTGGAGCTGACTGACCATGGCTGACAGGAAAAACGAAAAGAAAGCCGAACGGGGAGCGCGGCGTCGCCGCCGCGTTCGCGGACATATTCAGGGAACCCCCGAACGTCCCCGGATGACCGTGGCCCGTTCTT
>JAQVRW010000141.1 GCA_028700875.1 Candidatus Zixiibacteriota bacterium
GTGAGGGTCATCGCCGTAACCGATAGAGTCGCCCAGGCAAATTTTCCGTCCGATCGGGCCGGTTTTGCGAGCCAGGTTGATCACGGCGCAAAACGAATCCGGATCGGCGTGGATGTCGGAGAGGATGAGGTAAGAGGATTGAGGCATATTATTTCCCTAAAGACGAATACATTGAATTATCCAAGATTCTTTTCGGAATGTCAATCACCAAACCCCGGTTGGGGGATCGGTGGCACAATCGCTGAATCGATGGCATTCTTCTACTGATTCGCGGCTGAAAAACCGGGATTTTTCGTTGGATTAGCATGGCCTCCTTGTGGTTGCAAGGAAATGGGTTTGGTTTGTCATTTTTTGTGTCCAGCAGATGTCCACGTCTGCCGGGAGGAGTATCCACAGGGGCAGATGTGGACATCTGCCGCCCACAAGTTCGCGGGTATGACAGGCTGGTGGCGATGCAAAATCGATGGCATTCTTCTACTGATTTGCGGCTGAAAAAAGGCGGTTTTTCGTTGGAATAGCATGGCGGCGTTGCGGTTGCGGGGAAATGGTTTCGGTTGGCTATTTTTGATGTTTTTGGTCATTTCGTCATACCATAGGAATGCTGTTTGGCGCGCTTTTTCCCACCATAAATGGTGGGCCACCCGGCCTGAAAAGCGAGCGGTTGAGCCGGCTTTTGGCCGCGTTCGATACGCGTACGTATAGAAGGCGATGGTTTCATCTGTAATAGGGGATGAATTCGTATTCACCATCAAAGTGGTGTTGATTTTGCAGGGGGCTGGCTGGAAAAGCGGTGAATGAATATGTCGGGTTTCTCATTCGTCACGCTTACGGCGTGACTCATTCGGAACCCGACCTACTACTCAGCCCGTCGCCAACAGGTGGGGTTATTTTTCGCGGCGCACGAGGACGTACGCCGCGCACAAAAATTCTCAGGCATTATCACTTGAACCCACTCGTTGGGTTGGATACCCGGTCAACTTCGGAGGATACTTCATGCCGCCTTTCTCATCAAACACAAGGTCGTAAATAGCCGCAAAATAGTGATAAAGGATTTTACGGATAACCTCTTGGTTCTCATTTACCCAATCGGTTTTTATAATACCAACATGTTTGTGCACGAGTTATTGCAGCAGCACAAATTCCTCTGATTGAGCCGCCAAAAGATCCACCGTCGCAGCCCGGTCCAAATCCGCATCCGGCAGTTTTATGGAATGTATATGAATATCACGTTCCTTTATTATCTCTACCAAATCAGATTCTATCGCACTACGCAGTTTATTGATGATCGCAATCTCGTATTTTGCATTCATGGCGTCATATTTATAGGCTTTCTTAATGCTTTTGAGATAGCAAATGAATCGGTTGCGTAAGGTGACAACACCGATAAAATAGTTCTCCACATTGTATCGAATGTACGCCGACCAGCTTATCTTAATCCTGGGTGGTTTGCTGCGTATCAATTTGGATGCAAGGGATAGGGTTTCAAAAGAATCCAAGATACCGAGAAAACCCAACCCTATAATTAGAATATGCTTTTGCCTTTCTGTGGGCACAAGGCGAGGGCTTTCGAGCTCAAGGATATTGGCAAGGTGCGAGGCCATATTGTTTTTGAGAAGATCAGGATTCGCCCCTGTAACCTCACGGGCAACCGATAGAAGTTCCTTCGTGATCCCGGCCTCGAATTTCTGATACATATTTTGCGAATATACTTCGCTATATCCCGCACGACACATCATAATTACACTCCACCTTACGGCTGAATCCGGGCCGGGAAACCCGGCCCCTACAAAATATCAATACACTTATAAGCGGCGGGCGGGTATGTCGCACGCCGCGCAATTGCCCACAAAGGAAATAGTCAGGAGCACGCGCCTTCGGCGGGCCCCTGACTTACGAGCTTTGCGCACCCCTGAAGGGGTGCGCCACCCAGTATAAACTTACAGTTTGCGTTTCCGCTCGGGTATTTCGCGGACCCCTAAAGGAGTGCGCCACCCGTAAAAGTCAAATTGTCTAAGAACAGACTACAATTTACGTTTCCATTTGGTGCCGGTGGGGGTGTCTTCGAGAATTATCCCCATCGCCAATAGTTCGTCACGGATGCGGTCGGATTCGGCGAAGTTTTTGGCTTTACGCGCCGCTATTCGAGCCGCGATCTTGGCCTCGATATCTGCATCCAGACCGGCCTGTTTCTTCCGGAATCCCAGCACCGAATCGAAACGATTCATAATATCTAATACTCGTCCGGCTTCGGCTTTCGATAGGCGATTCTCCGCTTTCAGGCGGTTGATGTCGCGGATGAAATCGAACACAACGCCCAATGCGCCGGAGATATTCAGGTCATCGTCCAGCGCGTTTTCGAATCCGGTTTTGGCCCCGGCGATGAAACCATCGGCCTCTCCCCCATCGACGGTGGAAGCGACATCTTCGAGGTTGGAGAGAAAGTCGAGATACCGTTCCAGGCCGTTGCGCGAAGCCTCGAGGCCATCGAACGAGAAATTCATCTGCATCCGGTAATGGGTGGAGATGAGCAGGTACCGCACGGCGAGGGGATTGTATCCCTTGGCCATGATATCGCGCAGGGTGTAGAAATTCCCCAGCGACTTGGCCATGCGACGGCCCTCGACCTGCAGATGTTCGCTGTGCATCCAGTAGTTGACGAACGTCTTGCCGTTGGCGGCTTCCGACTGGGCGATTTCGTTCTCGTGATGCGGGAACATGTTGTCCACGCCGCCGGTATGAATGTCGAACGTCTCGCCGAGATATTTCATGGACATGGCCGAGCATTCGATATGCCATCCGGGACGGCCCCGTCCTATTTCGGTGTCCCAATAGACGTCGCCATCGGCCTCATCCCACCCTTTCCAGAGGGCGAAATCGGAGACTTGTTCTTTCTCGTATTCGTCCGATGCCACGCGCGCCCCGGTTTTGAGTTCATCCAGCTTCATGTGCGACAGCCGGCCATACTGCGGAAAGGCGGCGATTTTAAAATAATACGATCCGCCCTGTTCGTAGGCGAAACCCTTGTCGATGAGTTTCTTGACCAGCGCAACCATTTCCGGTATGTGGGTCGTGGCTTCGGGATAATGCTCGGCCCGCTCCATATTGAGCGTGTCGAGGTCATCGAAGAAGGCCTTCTTGTAGGTCGCGGTGTATTCATTGAGAGAAATGTTTTTCTCTCGCGACCCTTTGATGGTTTTGTCGTCGATATCGGTCAGGTTCATCACGTGGGTGACTTTGTATCCCTTGTATTTCAGATACCGCCGCAGGAGGTCCTCGAACATATAGGTCCGGAAGTTGCCGATATGGGCGAAGTTGTAGACGGTCGGGCCGCAGGTGTACATGCGAACGTGGCCCGGCTCCAGCGGCACGAAGTCCTCTTTGCGCCGACTCATGGTGTTGAAAAATCGCAGGGCCATCGGTTACCTCGCCGTCAACGATGCCACGGTCTTCTTGTCCAACCGTTTGACCAGTTCCAGCACCAGTTTCAGGGTGCTGTCATAGTCCTTGCGACTCATGAGCGAGTTGTGGCTGTGGATGTACCGGACAGGAGGGCCGATCACGATTGAGGGCACGCCGGAGCGGGTGATATGAATCCGACCGCCATCGGTAGCTCCCCGTTCCATATAGGACAGGTGGAAAGGAATCTTCTGCTTGGTAGCGATATCGATGGTCAATTCCCGCAGGCGGGTGTTGGGAATCATGCCGGCATCATAGATCAGGATAGCCGGCCCGGCGTTCAATTTTTCCGGACGATCATCGTACCCAGGGATGTCCAGGGCGATGCCGACATCGACTATAATGGCCACATCGGGGTTGACCTCATGGGCGACGGTGTTGGCGCCCCGCAAGCCGACCTCTTCCTGAACGGAGCCGGCGCCATAGACGGTGTTAGGATGCTTGATCGTTTGCAGTTTCTTGATCAAATCGATCATCACCGCGCAGGCGGCGCGGTTGTCGAAGGCCTTGGCCATGTAGACCTGGTCGTTGGCCATGACGGTGAAATTGGAATCGGGGACGATCGGATCGCCGACCTTGATGCCGAGTTTTTTGCCGACGTCATATTTGCCGATCGCACCGACGTCGATGAACATGTCGGCGATATCCAGGACTTTTTTCCGTTCTTCGTCTTTCAGCATATGCGGCGGTTTGGCGCCGACCAGACCGGGGACGATGCCTTTCTTGGTCATGATTTTCATCCGCTGGCCCAGGGCGACATGCCCCCACCAGCCGCCCAGCGGCAGGAACTTGATAAAGCCGTTCCTGGTGATTTCGCGGACCATGAAACCGACCTCGTCCATATGCGAATCGATCAGAATGCGCGGATCGGAGGCGGCGCCTTTCTTTTCGGCGATGATGGACCCGAGGCGATCATAATGGATTTTGGCCAAGCCTTTCAGGTAACGGGCCATGACTTTGGAGACGGCTTCTTCGTGCCCCGAAGTGCCGTCGGCATCGGTTAAATCACGCAACAATTGTGCTGAAAAATCCACGGTACGTCTCACTTTCTATTATCAGGTTCAGCTATTGTTTTCCCAGCAGATCCGGCAATTCGGCCAAATAGCGAATCGCGGTGATGCCCTCGGGCAACGGGTTGGGATATTCCCGTTTGGGCCAGAGTTTCAAGATCGCGGTCATCCCGGCTGCGCGGGCCCCCTCCACGTCCTCGGGGATGCGGTCGCCGATATAGAGGATCTCGGACGGGGCCATTCGCATCAGGTCGAGACCGGCGCGGAATATATCCGGGTGCGGTTTGCGCCGCCCCAGTTCCGAGGAATATATCCGGAAATTCAGAAACTCCATGAGCGCAAACTGCCGCAGGTCGCTTTCATGATGACGGCGCGGGTAAATGGTGTTGGAGATCATGCCCAACGGGTACCCGCGTTCTTTCAATGTCTTGAGGACATCCGCCGCGCCTTCTTCGACGGACAATTGTTCGCGCACGGCCGTATAGAATATGTCGATAAACCTTTCGCCGCGTCGTTTGGGGGTATCCATCCCCAACTCCCGAAACAACATTTCCGGCGCCTGGGAAGCGCGCCATTCGGCCAGAGTTTCCTGGGCTCGAAGCCGGAACTGGTTTTTGATTTCCTCTAATCGCGTATTGAACGTTTCGAAATCGGGGACTTTGTCGGTTTCCTGGCTAAGACTTTCGTACGCCCTTTTCTGGCCTTCGAGGATCGTTTCCGGCCAGGGGCGGTTGTCATATTCGATCAGCGTGGAGCCGAGGTCGAATATGATTCCTCTGATACGGGAGTAGGGCATTTAATTCCTTTCCAGGCCCAGGAGGCATAACCGTTCCAACAATCGGCCGAACTCGATTCCGGCCGCCCGTGCGGCCATGGGAAACAGCGACAGCTCGGTCATGCCCGGCAGGGTGTTTAACTCCAGGCAAATATAATCGTCAACCGAAGCGACGATAAAATCAATGCGCGCGTAACCGCGACAACCGATAGTCTCATAGAAATGTACGGCGTCATGCGACAATTGTTGTACGATGGCCGCATCTATTTTCGCGGGGCAAATATATTCCGATTTGCCTTTGGTATACTTGCAGGTGTAGTCATAGAGTTTGTGGCTGGGCTTGATTTCGACCGGAGGAAGGGCTTTGCTGTCGAGCACGGCGATAGTGATTTCCCGGCCTTTGAAGTATTTTTCGATAATGATCGAATCGGACACGGCCAGCGCCGCGCGCACGGCGTCGGGCATCTGGTTTTCACTTTCGACCAAGGTCAAGCCCACCGTGGAGCCGCCATCGGCCGGTTTGACCACCTGCGGAAGCGATAAACCGACAGCGGCGACTTCGCGGGCGATGTCGTCGACCGTACGTTCCGTGCGGCGGTCGTAACGCAACCATTCCGCCGTCGGAATCCCCAGCGTCTGCATGACCCGTTTGGAGATGTCCTTGTTCATGGCGATGGCCGAGGAGGCCATGGGGGAGCCGGTGTAGGGGATTTGGAGCATGTCCAAAAGGGCCTGCATGCGGCCGTTTTCCCCGGCGCCGCCGTGCAGAGCACTGAAGGCGACCTCGATCCCGGCCGCTTTCGCCTTTGCCAATTGCGACGCCAATGCGGAGCCGTCCATCGGCAGAATGGTCGGCGACAGTTGCCCCGATACGCCGACCGGTCGACCGTCGTTATCGACGAAACCGTCGGCGCGCAGTTGCAACCGCCGGCCATCCAGGGCATCCATGATCGTCACCCGATGACCGCCCTGAGTGAGCGCTCCCACCACCGCTTTGGCCGAGGTCAGAGAAACGTCCCGTTCGGTGGATTCCCCCCCGGCCAGGACCAGAATGTTAAGTCTTTTTTCGTTCATGCCATATCCGTTTCGCTACGAAACCGAGCCATAGTATAACCACGACCGCCAGTATCGCCAATATTATTTTGTTGTACCAGTTGAAGCCATCGACGATGCTGTCGACATAGGCGTTCATACCGTATGCCAGCGCTATCAGAAGTCCGTGAAAGCACAACGAGGAAATGGTCGAAAAGAGCAGCATCCGCTCCGGCGGATATTTGCTGATTCCCGCGCCTAAGGCGATCGCCACTCGCCCGCCGACGATGAAGCGGCTGACCAGAAGCGTCCCAGCACCGTGGCGCGCGAACCAGCGGTCCACTTTGGCCAGGTCTTCGGTGGAAAAGATGCGGAAATTCTTTCGGGCCAGATATTCGTGCCCCCCGTGGTAGCCAATATAGTAAACGACCATGATCGAGGCGATTGTGCCCAGCATGATGAATGCCGCGGTGGGAATCAACGCCAGTTTTCCGGTCGCCGCCAGGTATCCCCCGATGATCGTGAACGTATCGCCGGGAATCGGCGGGAAGATGTTTTCCAAAAAGGCGATGCCGAAGAGGAAAAGATAGATGTACCCCCCGGGAATCTGGTTCACGACCCGCATCAGTTCCGAGAATCCGGCGGTAATGAATTCGATCATACTGCGGATTTCAGGATCGAGGTTACGGCCAACGCGGCGATTCCCTCTTCCCGTCCTGTAAAACCGAGTTTCTCGGTGGTGGTGGCTTTGATATTGACCTGCGTGCTATCAAGCGCCAACACTACCGCCAACCGCTGACGCATGACATCGATATGGTCCGATAGACGGGGCCGTTGAGCGATGATGGTAGCGTCGATATTGACCACCCTCCATCCATCCCGGTCAAGCATGGCGGCAGTGTCACGCAGCAGCAGAAGCGAGGCGATATCCTTGTACTTCGGATCGGTATCAGGAAAGTGACGGCCAATATCGCCCAAACCGGCGGCCCCCAAGAGGGCGTCGATGATGGCATGGGTAAGCACGTCGGCATCGGAATGCCCCGCCAGACCAAGATGGAACTCGACCTCCACCCCGCCCAGAATCAGTTTCCGTCCCAGGGCAAACGGATGCACGTCAAACCCGATACCACATCTGGTTTCAGCCATGATTTTCCCTTTCGAGCACCATTTTGATATAATCGAGGTCCTCCGGCCGGGTCAGCTTTGGATTCGGACCGGTCGAGGCCACCAGCGTGACCATAAATCCCAACGTCTCCACCATCACGGCGTCGTCGGTTCCCTCGATTCCCTCCTGGCTTCCCTTCTGGTACGCTTCCTTGATCAGATCGTATTGAAACACCTGCGGCGTTTCGGCCAGGAAGAGGTGGCGACGGTCGAGGGTGGCGATAATCAAGCCGTCTTTGGCGCGTTTGAC
>JAQVRW010000142.1 GCA_028700875.1 Candidatus Zixiibacteriota bacterium
AAAGAAGGCCGGCGGATGGCCGCCGTTGCTGTATTCGATCTCCCCTTTATCGATGTCCACGAAAGCCATGAACAGCGTGATGAACATGTCCCGGCTCTTGATAATATGGCCGCAGAGAACTTCGTTGAGATGCGACATCAGGCTTTGAATATCGATGGCCCGGCCGGAACCGACATAAGCGTGGATGATCGAGTAGGCGGCGGTCATCACCAGCGCCGCCGGAACCCCCTTATTGGTGACATCCCCCAGAAGGAAAAGCACCTGCCGGTCGGTGATCGGGATAATATCGTAATAATCGCCGCCGACGTGCCCCGCCGGAAGATAGGTCGAGACCACGCGAAGCCCGCGAACGCCGAACGATTCCGGGAGAAGCGTGGTCTGGACCTGGCAGGCCAGTTCCAGCTCCTGCTCCATTTTCTGTTTGTCAACCGACTCCCGCAATAGACGGGAATTCTCGATAGCGACGGCGGCAAAACTGCCGATCATCTCCAATGTCCGGCGGTCCTGAGGGCTGAATTCTCCGTCCTCTTCCTTGTTGAAGACGACGATGACCCCCAAAGCACGCGATTGAGTCAGGATGGGTGCCGCGATCAGGCTGTGGATGGAATACGCGGCGGACTCGAGCCGTTGATCGTGACCTTCAAGAACCGTCTCCCGGGTCTCAAAGCAGTACCGGACCAGCGACCGACCGTCTTTATACGTCAATTTATCCAACCCGTCGGCATCTATACCCCAGGCAATCTTGACCTTGAATTCGGAGCCCTCGGCCAAAAGAATCGCCCCGACCTCTCCGGCCACCTGACGCAGACTGGTTTCCATGGTTATGGCCAAAACCGATTCGATGTCAAGGATGGAAGTAATCACCGACGCGATCTGGGCCAGGTCGTCTATTTCCTGGTCCTTGGCCTCCAGACGGCTTTCCAGATCGAAAATATCTTCCTCAAGCAGGGAGGCTTTCCCGCTGGTATCCAGGGACGGATCGTCAATCGGTTCCATATGCGCAATATATCGGACAAAAATCTGCATTTTTTAGCACAAACGGTTTTGATGATTGCTTCTTTCTTCCGGGTGCACAATAACTTGACGGCACCGTAGACGAGGGTGTCCATAGGAGTGACAGTGGCTATTCTCCGCCGAAAATCCGGGGCAATTCACCCGAATCCATAACCGATTATCTTCGATGATGATATCGAACGGAAATCTGATTTTCACTCTCCCTCCGCGCTTGTATCTGGAAAATGGTCAAAAAGTGTAGCATTTGAGGACACAAATGAACCATCATGGATTCCGAAACTCTATCCTTTGCCGAGCGCCACCGACCTGACGCTTATCCAATTGAATCACTTAATGTTACGAAGGCAAGTTCCCGGCCGAAAAAGATTGCTTTTTGGTATCACATTTGCTATATTTCTTGTTGTTGAAAAATAACAATGCTTCTTGGAGACTCAAATGAAGAAGGCTTTGCTGGTTGTGAGTGTGTTGGCGGTCTTGGCTTTCGGGCAGACAGCCTTGGCTATTCCATCTCTCCAGACGTTTATTCCCGGGGCT
Source organism: Candidatus Zixiibacteriota bacterium (assembly GCA_028700875.1). GTDB lineage: Bacteria > Zixibacteria > MSB-5A5 > GN15 > JAAZOE01 > JAAZOE01. The sequence goes on from JAQVRW010000142.1 coordinate 1,549, forward strand.
TCCTGGAATGCCGCCACCGAGACTTGGGTGACTACGGACGGAAGTTTTGAAATCTGGGTCATCGCCGCCAATACCGATACCAAACCTCTCTTCGACCTGACCCTGGTTGGGGCTTTGATGCCAAACCAGTCGCCCGTGACCGGGGCGTTGTCGATTGACGGTTCGGATATCAATACGTTTGTGTACGGGACTCCCCCCTCCTGGGGCGATAACGCCGGTGACTATCCCCCGCATAGCGTCTATCCGACCAACTATTTCGAGCTGACCGTCTCCTCGCTGGTCGATACTGCTCCGGAAACCGTCCATAACATGCAGCCGGGCGAATACGCCGACACGGCCCCAGGCATGATATTCAAATTCGACGTGATGACCTCCTACGATTGGCTTCACTTCGATTCCTATGGGTTCCTGCGCGAAGCGGACGGACTGTTCAAGTTCTCGCCCAATTCCCATGATTCGGAAAAGGGCACTCCTCCGCCTCCGTCCATCCCGGAACCGTCAACCATGCTTCTCTTTGGTTCGGCGCTGGCGCTGGTCGGAGTGGTCAGGAAGATTCAGAAGTAATCTGACAAGCGAAAATCTTGTTTACGCAAGAAGGCCGCCCCAACGGGCGGCCTTTTTTATTTTTCGCTGTCTTTGGTTTTGGGCGCCGCCTTGAGCTTGATCATCAGGGGCACGCCGCCGAAACCGAAACGTTCCCGCAACTGGTTGGTGATATAGCGCACGTAGGATTCCTGCACCAGTTTGGGGTAATTGCTGAAAATGACAAACAGCGGCGGAGAAGTCTCCGGCTGGGTCATATACATCAGTTTGATCCATCGCCCGCGCACAGCCGCCGGGGTCTGCCTGGCCACGATCTCTTCGAGAAACTGGTTCAACTCCGCCGTCTCGATCCGCCGCGTGTACTGGGTATGCACCTGGTCCACCAGCTCCAGCACTTTCGTCACCCGCTGTCCGGTAAGGGCGGAGATGAAAATCGACGGGAGATAATCGTAGGTCGGCATTGCTTCCTTGATCTGCTTCGTGTAAATATCGGCCGTCTCCGGTTCTTTCTCGAAGATATCCCACTTGTTGATCGCCAGCACCATCCCCCGCCGCGCCTCACCGACCTCCTCGATAATCTTCAACTCCTGAAAATTCACACCCTCATTGGCGTCCAGCAGGATGACCGCGACCTCGCATCGTTCGATGGCCCGGATGGTGCGCAGCGTCGTGTAATATTCGATATTCTCTTTGACTTTGCTCCGCTTCCGCAGCCCGGCGGTATCGACCAGGATATACTGCTTTCCGTCTATGGTCACCGGCGTATCGACCGAATCGCGGGTCGTCCCTGGGATCGCCGACACGATCAAACGGTTTTCTCCAGCCAGGCGGTTGACGAACGATGATTTGCCGACATTGGGCCGCCCCACGACCGCAATGCGGATGACCTTTTGGTCGGAGACCTCTTCTTCCGCTTCAGGGAGTTTGCTGACGATCTCATCCAGCAGATCGCCGGTCATCCGGCCGTTGATCGCCGAGACCGGGAAGATCCCGGAAAGTCCCAGGCTGTAGAAGGCCGATGCATCCAATTCCAGTTGTTCGTTGTCGGCCTTGTTGACCGCCAGAACGACCGGTTTCTCGGCCCGCCGCAGTTCGCGCGCTATACGGCCGTCGATGTCGTTGATCCCGGTCTGACAATCCACCACGAACAGGATAACATCGGCGTCATCCATCGCGATCTGGGCCTGTTCCAGAATCAACCGCTCCATCTCGTCTTTCGACCCCGGCACCATCCCGCCGGTGTCGACAAGGTAGAAGGTTCGGCCGTTCCAATCGCACTGGGAGAAATTCCGGTCGCGGGTTACCCCCGGCGAGCTTTCGATGACCGCCAGCTTTCTCTTGATCAGCCGATTGAATAAAGACGATTTGCCCACGTTGGGGCGTCCCACGATCGCAACCACCGGTAGCGGCATCTATTGTTCTCCCATCATCGCCGCCTGTCGGATAAGCGCGGCAATATGATATGTCCCGGTCAATACCGGCCGATTCACCCGCCGGGTAAATTCATCCAAGGTCATGTCATCCAGAAAAAGATCGCCCCCGTTCAGGCAGTTCGGCGGCAGAAGGATAACGTCGGCATCGGCCCCTGTCAAGCGCGACGCTATATCCCCACCGGTTAACAACCCGGTCACGGTCACGGTTTTTCCCCAGAAAATATTATCAACTGCGGCGAGTGTTGCTTCCAGATTGCGGATCTTCCCCAGAATCGGCATGACCTGCTGTTCGAGTATCGGTTCGGCCAACCGTCCGGTGACGATTGCAAGCTTCAGACGTCGTTTCAACCGTTTCGGCAGGTAGCGTCTGCGCCGGTTGAAACCGACCATGAACTCCCGCGCCATGCCCACGCCGTTTTCGAATTGCGGCATATCTTCATAGTATGTAAGAGATGGAATTTCGCGGCCCGCCATCAGGAAAAACTCATCCGCCGGAAAAACGAACCGGGTGCCGATGGTCTTCATGAATCCCTTTTGATACCGCGCCACCCGGTCGATCACCGCCGCCGATTCTTCCGGCGTAAACCGACGAAGCTTCATCAGACGGTCGCGATACCGGGTCAATCCCACCGGAACCACCGCCAACGACGCCACCTTCGGGGCCAGCGAAGCCAGGTCGACAATCGTCTTGTCCAACTGGTCGCCGTCATTGATGCCGGGACAGATCACCGTCTGGGTATGGATGGTGATGCCGTGTTTGGTCAATCGTTTCAGCGCCGGCATGATCGGCGGCAGGTTCTTGTTGCCGAATATGTACCGCCGCAGGTCGTCATCGGTGGCATGGACCGATATATACATCGGCGACAGCCGTTGAGCGATAATCCGCTTGTAGTCATCCTCGGTCAGACGCGACAGCGAGATATAATTGCCATGCATGAACGAATACCGATAGTCGTCGTCCTTGACATACAGGCTGCGGCGCATCCCTTTCGGCTGTTGATGCACGAAACAGAAGATGCAGTTGTTGTTGCAGACCAGAATCTTCGATTGTTCGAACTGCAATCCCAGATCGCCGCAGGCGGCCTCGGCCAGTTTGACCGTGACGGTTTCTCCTCCGACCTGGAATTCCAGCCGGAGCCGATTTTCGGTGTTATGGAACCGGAAGTCGATCTCATCGGCCACCGGGTGGCCGTTGACCCGGATTAGTTCCGCCCCGACGGGAATTTTCCCGTGTAGCGGCGACGACATGTCAATGCAGACGACTTTCATGGCATACAAAAAAGCGGCGGTTGGGCATGTCTGGCCATCGTATTCATCAATTATCTACGCTACGTCCTGGATTATCAACCGCAATTGATTCATCTTTCATGTCTTGGAATAATTTAAGAGGGGGATGCCTTTCTGGAAGGGCGATTCGAGATAGGAATGCGGCGAACCTCTGAGAAAATGACTCTCTATAGAGAGGAGGTAGTGTGCATATATGCCCCTTTTCGCGGATTGCCTGCAGATAGTTCACGGGAACGCTAAAATAGTGTTTAAAATCCACAACTGCCTCAGGAATCAAGTGTAAATCCGAAGGAAAAATGAAATAATGATAACGTTTATTTTCGTTCTTTCTGATTTTAGTCCATTCATCTGAAACGATACGGTCCACTGCAATTTTCAGTTCGGAAAGGTGCACGCCAGACCTCAAATGATCAGCATTATATACGGGCGCAACCAAAACGGATAAAAGCAGGCCCGCCTTGGCACTCGGCGGGACATCGACGATTCGACCCGTATAACTTTCTAAATCGCAATCCTGCGTCAGTACAATTACCAAGGGGAATATTATCTTTCTCACGTTTAGGATATTATCTTCTACTGTCGCGGAATAAATATACTCTACTTTTCTAATTATATCGCCCTGCTTCAGACGTTTTATCATACAACTATTCCGAAAAAGGGGGGTTTATAATTGCAGTTATGTCTTCAAATGTGGGTTTGTCAACGCCGTATATCTTAACCTTAGACTCGGTCAATGGTTTCCCGTCTGCTTCCGTACTTTCTGTCTCAATTTGCATTCTGGTAGCAGCCACCAAGACTCCATCCGTTGTTGTCGCAGTCCCCGGCGACGGGATCGAGTAATCAGGGGGCTTCGCCTGTCTATCCGGAGGTTGGCCGGCGAATGTATCCGGGTTATCAACCTGCATTTACGACTTCCATCTTTGTCCGCAATTCATCTGTTATGCAGGATTCAAAAAGTTCTTGTATTTGTTGATGGCAACGATCAAGCTTTGGCCCGATTTCCTCTAGCTTCATGGCACCTTCATAATATGCATCAAAATCGAAAATGAACTCCTTTTGATTTATTGGTGAGGGAAAATCAGGATTATAGATGCCATAGTTGAAATTCAAGATCATATCACCGAGATTCCAGGTCAAATTGTGGAGTGCGCGCGCAAGAAGATTCTTCTTTTCTGGACTTACCGAAAAGACCGTCAGGAATTCGGGTTTGATATATTTGTCCCATTCATGCACGTTGCCGTTCTGATCATGCACCTTATTGATATATCTCAATCCGAATCGTCTCACCATCAGGTCCGGGTTATCTGCAAATACCCTTTCTACGACAGGAGTAAACTCATTCTCAAACCTCTCAAATGACTCGTACTTATTATCGTCTAAAAACATCGCCATCGGCGTGATGACCATACGCCGATTTCTATCGCTGCTACGAAATATATTGGGCCCAGCCTTAAACAATGGTGCTTGCCCTTCTATTTCCACCACTTCTTTCTCCTGCGGTTCCATGATTGGAAAATTCTTGAGTACAGTACTAACCAATGGTGATGGCAATCCGACCAGGAACTGATCGACTCTTCCCGTAAAATCAAGACGCGCAAGTACTTCTACGAGAAAAGGCTTCCTATACTTCCTCTCTTCGTACAATTGCGCCTCCATGAATTCTTAATTGTGTGCCGCAAAAAAGCGGGCGATGGGAGTTGAACCCACGACGTTCAGCTTGGGAAGCTGACATTCTACCGCTGAATTACGCCCGCTTACGCTTTATTTTTCGGCCCCTCGTTTTACCGGGGGCGTCCTTTTTCTTACCGCCGGAATGTACCATATCGCCGCCCCGCCTGTCAAGCCTGTTGTCGGGTTTCTCGTCCCGTCGTACTGACGGCACTCGGAACACCGACCTACTGGATGGCTACTTCGTTTCCCCGCGTTTGCGGCCGGTGAACCAGACGACGATAATCGAAATCTCGTACAATACATACATCGGCCCGGCCAGCAAAAGTTGGTTGAAGGCGTCCGGGGTGGGCGTCAATATCGCCGAGGCGATCAGGATAACCACGATGGCGTACCGCCGCCCCTTGGAAAGCATCCGGGCGTTGATCACCCCCATCCGCCCGAGAATAAACGAGGCCACCGGGAGTTCGAACACCAGCCCGAAAGCCAATATCAACATCCCGGCAAAACTGATATAATTATCGATCGAAATCAACGGCTGCAATTTGGCGGTGCTGAACCCGAGCATGAACTTGACCGCCACCGGCAACATGACGAAAAAGCACAACGCCGCCCCGATGAGAAAGAAAATCGTGGCCGAAATGACGATGGGGATGACGATTTTGGCTTCGCTCTTGAGAAGGCCCGGCCCGATAAACATCCACAGGTGATAAAACACCACCGGGATGGACACGATCGCCCCCCCGATCAGCGAGAGCTTGATCCGCACCATGAACGCCTCGGTCGGCGCCATGAAATACACCTGCGGCAACGGCGCGGTGAAAAAGTCGACCAGCTTTTCGGAGAAGAAATAGACCACGACCGCCATCGCGATGATGACGACGACCGATTTGATTAATCGGCTGCGGAGTTCCTCGAGATGTTCGAGGAAACTCATTTCCTTTTCGGGCGGTTTGGTCAGCATACTCTGTGGTAATTGATACGTTTCCGATGTTCGAAAGTCAAACGGAAAGCGGACGTTTGGTTTGTCATTCTGAGCATACAATGTAGATACCGTGTCTTAGGTCAAGGGTTTTAGCTCCGGGTTAAAGGGTGTTTGGTGTTTGAGCATGGCCTGAGTGATAAGCAGGAGCTTTCGCATGCAGGCGGCAATGGCGACCATCTTGGCTTTC
>JAQVRW010000143.1 GCA_028700875.1 Candidatus Zixiibacteriota bacterium
TATCTGCTAGGACTAATTCTGGGGATTCGTCTGACGATGCACGGACCCGGGCTGGCGGTCGTGGATAATGTGTTGTTGATTCTGGCTCTGGCGTATGCCGTCTGCGGTTTGGCGCTGATGGAGCACCTGCTGCGGCGTCTGCAGATGCCCCGTTTTGTCAAGATCGTTTTTTATGTGGGCCTGTTGCTGATGCAAATCCCCGGACTGATTATCATGGCGCTGGTCGGGCTGTTCGACAGCTACTTCGATTTTCGCCGGGTCCGGGCGCATACGCTGGGCTGAGAAGGAAAGGATAACGAAACATGAAAGTCATACTGACGGAAGATATCGACACTCTGGGCGCCTGCGGGCAGACCATCGAGGTCAAATCCGGCTATGCCCGGAACTTCCTGATTCCGCGGAACCTGGCCATCCCGGCCTCCAAAGGGAATCTCCGCTCCGTGGATCACCTGAAGATGCAGAAAGACCTGCGGGACAAGAAACAGCGGAAGGAAGCCGAAAAGCTTCGGGATGATCTGGAGAAACTGAACCTCACGGCCGAAGTCATGACCGGCGAGGAGGACAAGGTGTTCGGTTCGGTGACCAATCATAACATCGCCGAGTTGATCGAACAGTTCGGACACAAGATCGACCGCCGGCTGATTCTGCTGGAAGAACCGATCAAGGCGCTGGGTCTCTATACCATCCATATCAAGCTGACCAAAGACGTAGTTGCCGGGGTTAAGCTTCAGGTCGTGAAGAAAGAAAGCTAAATGGGAATGATCGAAGCCCATATCGACTTCCTGGCGGTGGATATCGTCAACAACATGCCGGTGGTTGTCCTGGGCTCAACGGAGACCGACAAACTCCTGCCGATCTGGATCGGGGTGAGCGAGGCCTCGGCGATCGCCATGGAGGTGAAAGGGGTCGCCGCCGCCCGTCCGCTCACGCACGATCTGTTGAAGAACACGATCGAGGCGATGGGGGGCCGGCTGACGCGGGTGGAGATCACCGAGTTGAAAGAGCAGACCTTTTTCGCCCGGTTGTATATTACGCTGGACGGCCGTATCGTGGAAATCGATGCCCGGCCGTCCGATTCCATCGCGTTGGCCCTGAAGACCAAAAGCCCGCTTTTTGCCGAGGAAAGCCTGTTCGTCATCCCTCGGGAGGATCTTCGCGACGAGGATGATGATGAAGAGCGGCCTGCCGCGCCTCCGGCCTCGGGCGATCAGCCGCCGTCGCAGGAGTCATTGGCCGACCGGCTGCGCCGCATCGACCCGCTGGAATTCGGCAAGTACTCGCTCTGAGCGATCGGCCAGGCGCGAAGAACCAGCGATTCCATGGCCGATTGCTTATGGGGCAAGATTGTCAGCCGTGATTTTTGCTTATTTTAGAGCGAAAAGAGATCGTGGTTCCCAGCGGCTTTTCTTTTCTTCCGCGGGACCGTCTTTAAGGTTTGACCTTCTGCCTTCAATAGATCAACCACAAGCGCGTCGATTTTCGCGATTTCGTTCTTGAGAATATCACGCACCGCAGAACGTACCCGACCGATGCCACCGGAAAATTGTTCCATGAAAGGGCGAATATCATTTCGGCAGTTTGCACCTAACGCAGACAGTTTCCGATGCGCGGGGTCTTTCGGATTGAATTTGGGGATGGCGCACACTTCGAATGGCCGCCGATGGATATCTCTTTCCCCGAATAAACCTTGAGGTTGAAACTCCTTGATGGCAATATTCACAATTTGTGAATTCAGAATCGCGGCTAGATAATCTCCCTCGTCGATGGACTCAGGATAGTAGTAATAGGATTTGGCGTCAGCAATAAACCCATGAGATGGAAGAACACCCTTGGTTACTTCCGCGCGGATATAGAGCGCCGCCGCAATATGGGTCCCCGATGTGTTATAAAGAACGACAATTGGCGCACCGATGTTTTGGCGAGTTAAAGTTTGATTATAATTCAACCGCTGGATTAAGGATCTCTCAATGGATTGGCTACCCTTTTGCCATAATTTCTCTGTTTCCTGCATCCAAGTAGCCGCGCCGGTGGCACCCAATTCAATAAGGCGCCCTGAATCAGCCATCGAAACCGAATCCTTGGCTTTTTGCAGAGGCAAAAACAGGGGTTCCGTTCGTAAAATGCCGAAGGGCAGGATGCCTTTGGCCAGAACCGTCTCGAATAGGAACTTCCCTTCTATTCGGCCGCGAATATTCAACTGCCATTCCTTTTTTGCCTCGTCAAAGGCGGCCTCCCCGGTTTCCACATAGGGGGCCGTTTTGCTTGCACTCGCTTCTTTGTCGGGTTGAACAAACCAGAAGCAACGTGGCACCAACGTAGCCCCTTGGATAAAATGCGGGTAATAATAGCTGCGTTTGCCGTCGGTTGGCAGGAAATCATATATTTGTTCGACAACCTTCAAATGCGGCGCGGCTTTCTCCCAAATCATGTTCTTGGAAGGCAGAGTCCCCTCATAGAGCCAATAAGGAATCGCATCGATGCGACAATCGCCCGCGCGACGCACAACAAGAACCGACCGTACATTGAACAACGGAGAAACTCCCGTAAAGTCATGTATTTCGGAGACGCCGCGGTCCTGGAAATTGGCATGCTGCTTGGCGGGCAGAATCGTCGTTTTGGGCAGGACAAAGGCAATCGTTCCACCTTCCTTAAGGAAGTGTTTTTCACTATAGACAAAGAATAATGTGCTGGTATCAAGTTGTGTAAACAACTTGACGTTATCGTTATCTAAAAGCTCATTGAGCAGCGTGAGTTTTTTCACCCGCGCCCTGTAGTTTTTGTCTTTGATATAGCGATAGGCAAGCCAAGGCGGATTGCCGACCACATAATCGACTTTCTGGTTTCTGATAAAGGCCGGACGGGCGGCATTTTTGAGAATGAAGCCCCAGACAGTATCTTTACCTTCCGCCACAAGTTTGCATAAGAACATAAAATTACGGCGCCAAAACCAAGCTTCCCGACTGGGGAATTCGGAGAATACCGTATCGGCCAAACCCTTCCAAGCCTTAGCGCGGGTGTGCTGGTCCTGGTGGAATCGATGGCTGGTTTTGACCAACTTGTCGATGATTTCGTCTAAGCAAGCACCCCGTTTGATGGTATCGAACGGAATATGGAAAGCCTCATCGCCGCTTGCTTGGACCTGTATTGTCTCCGTATCTCCATTCTCGGACACCATCAATGAGTCGGCCATGTAGACCGGGAGATAGATCGCTTCCGGAAATCCCCGCAACTCACGGGTAAGGGTGAGCAATATATTGGCTTTGGTCATTATCACTGCCAGAGGATGCACGTCAATGCCAATGATATTCTCCGATACCGCTTCGATTAGCTTTCGACCTCGCAGGCCTTGGGTTCGAATCCGCCGAATGGCGGCCAGCAGAAAAGAGCCTGATCCGCAGGCTGGATCCAATATCCTTCCCGATTTATAATTAATGGTATCTAGGGCCAGATCAGCGATCCAATCAGGGGTGTAATATTCGCCAAGCGAATGACGGCTTTCCGGATCGACAAGCTCCTGGTATATTTCCTTGAGAAGATCTTCGCTTATGCCTGAAAAATCATACGGCCCCAGGTAGGTTTCGATGCTGGACAACAATCCCAGGAAATCGTTTTCGACATCGGTATCTATGGCCCAACTGAAGAAATCCGGTTCAGCCAAATTGGGCAGGTTATTCCTCCGAAAAAAACTACCGGTCATGACGCCGCGATAGAACTCACTCTTCCTTTTTTGGTCGGGGAATATGGCGATAGAAACCATTAGGCGTGATAACAAAGCCAGGTAGGTGTGGCGGATGAAAAGTGATTCATCGCCGATGCACTCGCCGTATACCGTACTGAGCAATGAATTCCATTCGTCGAATTTAACTTTGACGCTTGGCGACCGTCGGACAGCATCATACATTTCATGAAGGGCAAGACGGCTCTTGTTATAAACGGCGCTTTGCAGTCCAAATCTTGTGGTTATATCGATCGATTTGGGAGGCACCTTCTTGGCGATGAATAGAATATTATCGAAGAACCTGAATGTTGCCAGCGGGTCATCTTTGTCGATACGAAATTTTGATATCGGCCTTACTTTCGAATCTTCGTATTGAAAAACCTCAAAACGTAGTCCGTCAGTCAATAAAGCTAGATACTCCGCGGGTTTGGATTGCGCGGAAAAGTACTTTTTTAATTCCAGTTCTGCGGCCGGACGCTCTTTCTCTATATCGGTTTTGAACTCAAAGATTACCCATTTATACAGGGCATCGATATATCCCCGCACATGGGCGGCCCGTATCTTCTCCTCGATCTCGACTTCCCCGGCTTCAATGTCAAAAGCGACTCGCAAAAAGTTCATAAAAAGGCTTCGCTTTTGATCATGGTGCTTCTTCTGTTCAATTGCCAAACTTGCTTGATCGTGGTAATCGGCCAACTGTTCTGGAAATTGGGGTTTGTAAGGGAATATGGATGACTTCAATTTCATGACGTCGGGCCCATTTTGGTTATGATCGACTCACAATAATAACGCAGCCGGGCATTGAACGCAATCACAATACGGTCATTCCCCCCCAACAAAAAAGCCCCTCAAAAGGGGCTTATGCTTGTATTGATCGTCGGCGGTGTACGGCTATTCGAGAATCGATATCTTCTTGCGGTCCTTGCCGACCCGCTCGAATTTCACCACGCCGGTGATCTTGGCGTACAGCGTGTAGTCGCGCCCGACGCCGATGTTTTCACCCGGCAAAAACTTGGTCCCGCACTGCCGGACAATAATCGTCCCGGCCAGCACCGGCTGTCCGCCGTACACTTTTATGCCGCGCCGCGGCCCATCGCTGTCGCGGCCGTTGCGTGAAGAACCGACACCTTTTTTGTGAGCCATAACGCTATCCTCTGTCAATCGTCCCAGACTGGTTGTACCGGATGGGCAAATCGTCGCGGCCATCCAAAAGCCCTGCAATATACGATCCTCGTGGGCAAAAGCAAGGGAAAAATGATCACGCGGCCAAGGGATCCCGTCGCGTCGGCTATTTTACTGTCCGGTGGGTGGTTACAGCGGTCAATCCTCGGCCTCGGCTGGGCCGGTTCTTTTGGCCGGTTCTTTGGGAACGACCATGATCGTCTTCTCGTGCTCGATCAGCACCAACCCCGGCTTGCCATTACGCGGCTTGCGGACATATTTCTTGAACGTGTAACTGACCGGCACCTTGGCCGCACCCCGAGCCTTGCTGAAGAAGGCGGTGATGGCGGCCACTTCCTCGATTTCCCGCTTCGAAGGCTCGAACGTCTTGTTCGGAAACCTCATCACCACGTGCGAACCGGGGCATTGCGAAGCATGAAACCAAAGGTCGTACGGCCGGGCATACTCGAATGTCGTGCGGTCGTTGTCGCCGCCGGTTTTGCCGACAAACACGGTCAGCCCCGTCGAGGTCTGATATTCGCGGTAGGGTCGTCGAATTGCCGCGGAGGTGGCGGCCGGTGTAGCGGCCTTGGGCAAAAGCTCCGGGTACCGGTGGGAAGCCTCTTCGAAATTCCGTTCGAACAGATTCCGGGCCTCTTCTATCGAGTCCAACTCTTGCCGGGTGTTATCTCGTCGTCGCTCCAGCAGGGCCAGTCCCTCTTTCCCCTTGCGATATCGCCGCGAGTATTGCTCGATATTTTCCGTCCCGTTCAGCGCGGAATCCAGCGGGATGTTGACCGTCATCCCTTCGTTGTAGAGGTCATCGACATCTATCGAGGCCATCCCGCGCCGAAGCTCGCCCAGATGGATTTTCAGGAGGTCGGCATTTTGCCGGTATCGCTCGTAGTCGGCCGCCTGGGCAATATCGGCGTTCAGATTCACAAGCAGCCGATTGACACGTTTCAGACGATTGTCGATTCCCTTGAGTGTCGCTTCCTGCAGGTCTTCCGTCTCGATCGTTTCTTTGACTGAATCAATCGTTTCCCATTGGGCCTCGGACAGAGTCGCGAATTTTCCCTCCGGCTCGATCCCGGCCAGCTTGACCGGGAAATAGACTGCTCTCCCCTTGATTCGATAGACATAGATCGGATTTTTGTCCGACCCATAGGCGGACGCCAGCGCGGCCAGACCATTGTGTATTCGTGATAGTTCATCGGGATGGGTCAATTCGCCTGCCGTCGCGGTATCGCCTACCACCGACCGCGCCAATTCATAATTCAGGCCGTATAGCCCCTTTTCCAACAGGCGCGCCGGGTTGCCATCGGGAGCGCTATCGAACAACCGTTTCAGGTCGGCGATGCCGACGGTAAACGGATCGAGTTTATCGGGCAAAGAGGCCGGCTGGTATGGCTGTCCGGGAGTGAAGGCTTTATCTCGCAAAGAGGCCGTAATTCGTTTTTTCTCATCCAGAATCCAGACGTTGCCGTTGGGACCGAGGATTTCGAAGATCAAATATCCGCGCCCGCCCTCCGATGTTATCGCAATCTCGACCATCCGGTCGTTGGGGTACTGGCGGAGAGCATCCAGTGTTCCATCGACCAACTCCCTGGCAAAGGGGCGGGGCTTTTCCGTGGTTTCCAGGCGGGACCGGCCGGCCGGCAGAATGAAAAGGCCATTTCGCCCGGGATGAAACGACATCGTCAGGCAAAAACGCTTTTCCCGTTTGACATAGAGCTGCAGGGCGCGTTCCTTACGGTAGTATTCGATGGCGGCAAGCGTCCCCCCTTCCACGTCACGGGACGACTCCGCCAGAATGCGGGTTATGTCGAGCGAGGAAAGCATGCCGGGAATATATTACCCGCCGGTGCAAACGGCACCAAAAACCTTCCGTGACGGTATCATGGTTAGAAATGGTGAATGACGTGAGAATGTACCGGCAACGCGCTTTTTGTCTCGGGCTTTTACTGGCGACCTGCCTGGTCTGTTTGCCGGTTGACGCCGCCGCGGTCGATCAGGGTATTCGGACGATACGGGCGATTGTCGTGGCCGATCAGAATTTCGCCCGGCAGACCAACTGGGAGCGGAAAGCCCGGGAGGTAATCGAGCCGGCCGACAGCAACATCACCGCCATCCTGGGGATCCACCTGGAAATAGTCGGCTACCGGCTATGGCGTCATCCCGATGAATCCGACCTGTTTCGGGTGGTTGAGATGATGATCGACAGCGTCGGCCGCGGCAGCGCCGATGTTTTGATCGGCTTTACCCTTTCGGCGCGACCGCCGAAAACGGTCACCGTGCGCACCGACGGCGTCACGGTGCCGTTGGCCGGGACGATGATCCGCCTGTATCAGGGGACCAGCGATCAAAACATTTTTGCGCCGTATGTCCTATTGCATGAAATGGGACACCTGTTGGGCGGCGTCCATGTCAACAGCCGGACGCTGATGTCCCCCATCTACGGCCGTCTCGTTTCCACCGATCTCGATCCTCTCAACCAAAAGATTCTTCGGATCACGCGGGGAATCGGTTTCGCCCGAGGGTACGCCTCGATGGCGCGTCCGCAATTGGAAGCGCTTTCCGGCCTGTATGAACAGGCAATCAACGGCGGGAACCATGAAACGGTGACGATGAAGGAATTGACCGATATGTACAGCGCCCTTGGCGATTATGCCCGAGCCGCCGAGGCCTGCCGCCGGATGGCGGCGTATGACCCGCGCAATGGGGCGGTATGGGATAGATTGGGAGAAATCTACGCTTCAAACGGCC
>JAQVRW010000144.1 GCA_028700875.1 Candidatus Zixiibacteriota bacterium
GCCACCGACACCCCGGCCTCGACTTCCTTCAGGATACCGATAATCTGTTCCCCTGTGTACCGGGATCGCTTTATGTCCAGACCTCCTCCGGGGCAATATAATGCCCCCAATTCGAGGTTTCAACTGGACCAGTTTACAGGGTAAAGGTCAGTAATCCCCTCGTCGCCGAATTTGAAATGACGGTTTGGTTCAGAATATGGCGAGTTTAGAATCGGGTTTTCGATCAGTTCATCTGCCATGCCGTCGCCTCATTGCCGGAAGCCGTGACCGCATTAAAACTTTCTCGGCGTGCCCTGAATTTCCACTTGCCCGTTGCGAATAGTGCCGTGAATCATCTCTATTATCGCACTTTCCAACTCTCCAGTCAAGTGGATTATGGAGCCGGATAAGGAGTTGGCGGTCAAAAGCGTCTCCCCGCTGTTAACATGGAGTGGAATAACCGATCTGCTATAATTAATTTTACGTATTGAGTGATTATATGATCATTTAGACCGATAAGACAAAGGTGTGAGGGTAGTGTACCGAAATCCGGCGGGTTGGAAGACCGGTTTCGTCAACGCCCCCCCGCACCTGGCGGAGCACCGGGAAGTACTTCTGAGAGAGAAAGCGACAACTGCAAATTGAATGGAAAAATGTGAAAATGGGGGATAATACGCTTTCACGTGAGCAAGTCCAATCGGAACAGGCAATACCTTCTCCTGAGGGAAGAGATTTCTCCGGGTCGGATTTGGCCGGCAAGGCTCTTCAGTCTCTGACGATCCCCGTTTATCTCATTGATGTGCGGAATCTTCTGATTGTTTATGCCAATGATGCCGCCCAAAAAGAAGGCATCATGCCAGGAGCTGCCTGCTACACCCAATCCCATCAGCGGACGACGCCCTGCGGCGATGAATATAGCTGTCCGCTCGAAATTGCCAAGGCCACCAAGGCTCCTGCCTCGGACCGACATCGGAACTACGATGCCGATGGCAACATCAAGGTTCTGGATATTCACTATTTTCCAGTCTTGGATGGGTCAGGACAGGTCAGCCATGTGGCCGAATTCGGTTTTGACATAACCGACCGATGCCAGGCTCAGTGGGTTCAAAACCGCTCGCAGCGATACTTACAGAATATCATCGACTACATCAGCGATCCAGTGTTTGTCAAGGATGAGCAGCATCGCCTGTTGCTAATCAACAACGCTTTCTGTACCTTGGTAGGCCGGCCCAGCGAGGAACTCGTCGGCAAAGCCGATCATGAATTATACCCCCAAGATCAGGTGCGGGTCTTTGAGGAGCATGACGACCGCGTTTTCGCCTCCATGCTGGTCGACGAGAATGAAGAAACGATCGCCGGAGCCTATGGTAAGACCTATACCGTTTCCACCAAGAAGGCGGCCTTCGTCGATCCGGTCTCCGGGGAGAAAGTGCTGGTGGGCGTAATTCGCGACGTCACCGGGCACAAATTCGCCGAGGAGGCTGTCCGGGAAAGTGAGGAGCGATTCCGAACGCTGTACGAGTCTTCGCGCGACGCCATCATGCAAGCGTTGCCTGAGGAGGGCTTTCTGGCGGGGAATCCGGCGGCGGTGGCGCTCTTCGGTTGCCGGGACGAAGCGGAATTTAAGACTTGCTCCCCGGCGGACCTATCGCCGGAATTTCAACCTGACGGGAGCGAATCCGTTGTCAAGTCCCAAAGTATGATGATGCTGGCCTTGGAAAAAGGTTCGCACTTCTTCGAGTGGACGCATAAACGCTTCGATGGCTCCGTTTTCCCGGCCACCGTGTTGCTTACCAGGATGACCATCGGCGGCAAGACGCTTCTGCAGGCCACCGTCCGCGATGAAACCGAACGCAAGCGGGCCGAGCAGGCTCTTCGGGAAAGCGAAGAACGTTTTCGCACCATTATTGACTCAGCGCGCGACGCCATCGTGGTCATGGGACCACAAGGGGAAATAGGCCTTTGGAGTCCCGGCGCGGAGGCGATCTTCGGTTGGACCGCCGAAGAGGCCATCGGAAAACAAGTGCATCGGTTTATAGTCCCGGTTGACCACTGCGACGCTCATGACAAGGCTTATCCCGCCTTCCAGGCCACCGGCCAGGGAGCCGCGGTGGGAAAAACCCTGGAGCTTCCGGCTCTTCACAAGGACGGACATGAATTCCCGGTGGAATTGTCGCTGTCCGCTATCAAACGAAACGGCCGGTGGCATGCGGTCGGGATTCTCCGTGATATCACCGAGCGCAAGCGGATGGAGAACGAAATCGCCTACCGGCTGAAGATCGAGGAAGCCATTGCCTCAGCATCACGTTTGGTCCAGAGTCCTACCCCTGCCAGGATGGATGAGTTGCTGAGGATCCTGGGGCAGGCTATCAGTGTCAACCGAGCCTACATCTTCCGCTCTGTCGAGCATCGGCCCACAATGAATTGCGTCCATGAGTGGTGCGATTCCGGAACAAGCCGACAGATCAACAACCTGCAGAATCTGGACGATACCGCATTTCCGTGGTCACACGAGATTTTGCTTAGAGGTGAACCGGTCGTGGTCTCCCATATCGATGATATTCCGCCGGAGGCGGCGAGGCAACAGGCTTTGTTCAGAAGCGTTAAGACCGAGGCCCTCCTGCTGGTGCCGATTGTTTCCGCTGCCAAGAAATTGACCGGGTTTATAGGGTTTGACCACACCGGGGGGCGGCGTCAATGGCATCCTGAAAACGTCCGCGCCCTGCAGGTCGTTGGTGAAATGATCGGAATCAGCTGGGACCGGCAACTGGCCGAGGAGACGCTCAGACGAACCGTCGATCAATTTACGGCTATGATCAATACGGTGCCCGCGTTGATGTACATAAAGGATGCCGGCAATCGGTATACGGTGGTCAACGAAGCCTTCTGCCACGCCGCGAAAAAAGGCGGTAATGAGATCGTGGGTCACATCGACTCGGAGTTATTTCCTCCGGAGTCGGCTGATTGGCTTTACGGAACCGGAAAGGTGGTCATGGACAGCGGCCGGGCCGTCATTAATCAAGAAAAGCATGTTGATCTCGGTGATGGGGTCATTCGCTGGCTAGCCGCGACGGTGGTTCCTCTATCCGATGACAGCGGCGTCACCTCCGGCACGGTCGGTATGGTTCAGGATGTCACCGAAGGGCATTTAAACCGGGAGCAGCTCATCCAAACCGACAAGCTTGCGGCCATCGGCACCCTCGCCGCCGGGGTGGCCCACGAG
The DNA here is from genome assembly GCA_028700875.1 of Candidatus Zixiibacteriota bacterium. Taxonomy (GTDB): domain Bacteria; phylum Zixibacteria; class MSB-5A5; order GN15; family JAAZOE01; genus JAAZOE01. The sequence continues at coordinate 3,203 of JAQVRW010000144.1, forward strand.
ATCAACAATCCGATGGGTTTCATCAGTTCCAACCTGAATACCATGAGCAAGTACCTGAAGAAGATTGAAACGTTTGTCGCCGGGTCTCTGGATGACCAAAAGGCGGAGCGGAAGAAAATTTCAGAAATGTTCGCCGATTTCGCTGATGCCATCGCCGAGTCGCTCGAAGGCGCAAACCGGGTCAAAAAGATCGTCGCCGACCTCAAGAGTTTCTCTCGCGTCGACCGGGCTGAAAAAGAGACGGCCAACCTGAATGAAGGGTTGGAAAGCACACTGAATATCGTCTGGAATGAGCTTAAATACAACTGCACGGTTGAAAAAAACTATGGCGACATTCCCGACTTATATTGCATTCCCAATCAGCTCAACCAGGTCTTCTTGAACCTGTTGGTCAACGCCGGCCAGGCGATCACTAATCCGCCGGGCAAGATACTCATCACCACTCGGGCTGATGACGAGAATATCTATATTTCCATAAAGGACACCGGTTGCGGCATTCCCGAGGAAAATATTGCCAAAATATTCGAACCTTTTTTTACCACCAAGGAGGTGGGCAAAGGAACCGGTTTGGGGCTGGGCCTGGCGTATGAGATCGTCAAAAAGCACGGCGGTCAAATCACCGTGACTAGCAAAGTCGGCGTCGGCACTGAATTCGTTATCAGTCTTCCGCAGGAGGGTTATCGTGGATAATGAGGCCACCCTACTGGTTGTCGATGACGAGCCCAATGTCATCAGGTCCTTGAAACGTCTGTTTGTGGATTCCGACTATGCCGTCCTGACCGCCGAATCGGGAGAGGATGGACTTCGCGTCATGGACACTCAGCCGGTGGAGTTGGTGATCTCCGACTACCGTATGCCGGGGATGACCGGAGTGGAGTTCCTCAGCCGGGTGAAAGCCAAATATCCCGATACGATCCGAATCATTTTGAGCGGGTATGCGGACGTGACGGCCATCGTCGAGGCCATCAATGACGGGGGGGTCTACCGGTTTATCGCCAAGCCGTGGAACGACCAGGAACTTTTAACCTCCGTCATAACGGCGCTTGAACAGCACCGTCTGAAGAAGGAAAACGTCACGCTGTACGCCGAGCTTCAGGCCCGAAACAGAGAGCTCGAAGAATTGACTCGGTCGCTGGAGGAGAAGGTGGCCAAGCGAACCCGGGATTTGGAATCCAACAACCGGGCTTTGATGGTGGCCCAGAAGATCCTCAATTCCCTGCCGGCGGGCGTGCTCGGCATCGACGCCGACGACACGGTGGTCTACATGAACCAAGCCCTGGAGCAGTACATGGATATCTCACACCTTGAGTTGGGCAGGCCATATGATACCGCTACCTGCGATCCCGTTTTTCAGACCATTCGCGAAGCGGCTGCCTCCGGGCAGAAAATCTGCCGGGTCACCGGCCCTCAACATGATATCGGCATCGCCTGTGTGCCGCTTTCGTCCGGCGCAGGGGTGATTGCCATGATCGTTAAATGTCTTTCCAAGACGATGGAACATGAACCCGCATGAAATGGATAAGGGGGATAGCCTTTTGGAAACCAACGCTGACGTGATATTGATCGTCGATGACGAAGAAGGAATTCGCAAGTCGCTACGGCGCCTTTTGGCGCCTTTGAATGTGACGGTACTGGATGCCCCGGGCGGGGCCGAAGCGATGGGCGTCGTCAAAACCCGTCCGATATCCCTAATTATCTCCGACCAGCGGATGCCGGGAATGACCGGCGTCGAGCTTCTGCAACAGGTGCGGGATATCGCCCCCGACACCGTCCGCATCCTGCTGACCGGCTACGCCGATATCGATGCCACCATCGGGGCCATCAACAATGGTTCCATCCGGTATTACCTTAACAAGCCATGGGACGATGAATTCCTCCTCAGTCGGATCACGGAATCGCTGGAGGTGCACCGCGCCGTGGTTGAGAATCGGCGACTGACGGAATTGACCGGCCGGCAAAACCAGCAGTTGGCCGAGATGAACCGGACGCTCGAAAAGCGGGTGCAGGAACAGACTCAGCAAATACGGCACCAGCACCAGGAGGTTCTGACCAGTTTCATGTAAACGATTAAGGCCTTTTCCTCAATCATCGAAATTCGTTTCAAGGAAATTGGCAGCCATTCCCAGCGCGTGGCCTCACTGACGGAACAGTTTCTGAAGCATTTTGAATTGAGCCAGAAGGAATACCAGGACATTGTTGTGGCGGCGTTCCTCCATGACATCGGCAAGATAAGCTATCCCGACCCGCTTCTCCGCAAGGCCGGGGGGACTTATTCCCCAGCTGAGCAAGACTTGGTGTCCCGGCATCCGATCCTGGGCCAGAGTTGTGTCAGTATTATCAGCGGATTCGAGGAAATCGGTCTCATAATCCGGCACCACCATGAGCATTTTGACGGCAGCGGCTACCCCGAAGGGTTGTTGGAGAACCGCATCCCTCTGGGGGCGCGGATCATCCGGTTAGCCGATTCCTTTGACCATCATGCTTTCGTCGACGGTTACCCGGACATGAAGCGGATCAACGACTCCGTGGCTTACCTGGTCCAGTACTCCGGCGCGCACTTTGACCCGGCCGTGATTAAGAAATTTTTTGAGGCCGATATAGGCAAAACCTATTTTCACGGCGAAGCCACTGACGTGGTTTATTTCAAGCCAATCAATCTGGAACAAGGAATGGCGGTAGCTGCCGACGTCCACACCAAGAACGGTTTGTTCGTCATCCCCAAGGGAGCCATACTTTCGAGCGGGATAATCCAAAGGATTATCAAACTGGATAAGAGCGACCCGATTCCCTCGGGGGTGCCCGTATATAAGAAACGCATATCAAATGAGGTAAGGCATGAAAGAGCGGGTAATATTATTGGTGGATGATTCGCCGAGTGTACTGAACGCCTTGAAACGAACGTTTCGGCTTACCGGCGGATACAGGTCAATTACGGCGGAATCGGCCCGGGAGGCGTTGGATATCCTGCAAGAGGAAAGCATCGACGTCCTGATCACCGATGAAAACATGCCAGAGATGGCCGGTACGGAACTGCTGCGGATCGTTCGAGTGATGTATCCGTCCGTGATTAAGATGATGTTGACCGGCCGAACCGACGTGGAAGTGGCCAAAGATGCCATTAACAGCGGCCAAATCTACCGTTTTTTTAACAAACCTTGGGATGATTATGAGCTATTGCTGTCGGTCCGTCAGGCTTTGCAGCAAAAGCAACTTGAGGAGGAGAACGCCCGGTTGCGAGCGACCGTCGAGCGGCAGCAGGAGGTGTTGAAGGGCTTGGAAGAGCGGAACCAAGGCATTACTGGACGTGAGTCGGCCGAAAGCGGGGTAGCTATGGAAGATGGCAAGGCATAATGCCGACAGGAGCGTCTGAATACCGGAGGGCTTAGTAAATATGGGCATTAGTATTGTCCGCCGGGACGACAGCGTTGCCGGCCGCGACGGACGGGACACAAGCGCGGACCGAGAGGCGCGGGAGCTCTCGGAAGCGACGCGGACGTCGGATGATACTCCCGGCACCGCCGCGGAAATTGAAAAACTTGCGGCAATTGAAAAGGGCAACGAGAACTTCGACCGCCAAGTGGATCAACGACTTTCAATGATCCTGCATCATGAAGAGGTCCGGGTTATGGCCGCCATCATTAAACGTGTCGGCCGTGATTATCCAAAGAAACACGGATCGGCTTAGGGGGCACAATGGACGCATACCAGAATCTCGTCGAGAAACTCCACGAACTTCCCTCTCAACCGGCGGTGCTGCGCAGGTTGCAGTCATTGATTTCGCAGGAGGAAGTCAGCAGCCACCAGGCGGCGGAGATCATTGAAATGGACCAGGGATTCACGGTTCGGATATTGCGATTGGTCAATTCCCCCTTCTATGGGTTTTCGCGCATGGTCGTTTCAGTGGAGGAAGCGATCACCATGCTGGGTTTCAACGCCGTCCATCAGCTCCTTCTGACGTCGTCTTTGATGAAATCAATGGATTGGCAGGGTAAGGCGGTTAACCTCCACGCCTTCTGGAAGCATTCCTTCGGCGTTGGGGTCGCGGCCAAACACCTTCTTTACGGCATGGATAAACACATCATGGATGAGGCCTTTATTTGCGGTATTGTGCATGATGTCGGACGGTTGGTCTACATCAAGACGGACTTCAAAAAGTATGCTGCTTTCCACGCCGGCCCTAAGCGGGCCACCAGCCTGAACGAGGAACGAGAGTTCTTTGGAGCCGACCACCAGGTTTTGGGCCAACTTTTGGCGGGGAAATGGAACTTCCCGGAAAGCGTTCGCACCGTGATCG
>JAQVRW010000145.1 GCA_028700875.1 Candidatus Zixiibacteriota bacterium
TTGATCTTGTTGGCGAACAGGGCGCGGGCATGGATGGCGTCAAGGTCGCCATACGTATTCAGGTCGGCGGCGATATCATCGGCCGCTTCGCCGACCTTGGCCGTCAAGTCGCGCAGGATACGGTCGATTTCGACTCGTTCATCCTGCAGAAGCTGTCGCAGGCGGTTGTTTATCGGGATGACCGACGCCGGTTCTACATAGAGCGTGGCCCCGCTCTGGGATTTGTCCAGAACAATCCCTTCATCCGGCCGAAAGTCCCCCGACAACACCGGGATGACATACCGCCCTTCGCGGATGGTGATGACATCATCCTGCCACCCGGAATGTTTGCGGCGACCGCCGAGGAGCTTCATCAGGTGATGTTTGACCTGTGTTTCGGCGTCACCCATCTCCCGCCGAATCTTGGCCAGATGCGGCGAGGCAGTACTGAGGACTTCGCCGGTGGGATCGATCGCCCGGCCGATAGCGACGGCGATATCCCGACGAGGGTGCAATCGTCCGGTGATCACGGCGATCTCCGGAAATTTCTCGCCCCGGTCCTGAGCTTTGCCGTAGATGTTCAAGGCGACGGTGATTTCCAGAAATGACTTGATCGCCAGCAGGGCCTTGGGATCCAGATGGACTCCCTCGATTCGCGATTTATTGACCAACTCGGTGATGTCGTCCAATTGTTCCAGCGGGGGGGCTTCTTCGAAACGGACGATATCGCGCATCTGGGCCGACTGACGCAGGCGTCTTTCCACCTCCGCGCGGTCGAAAAGAGGCGTCAGTTCCTCGATACGCTGCCTCCCATAGGGGGAGAGGGTCAGGTTGGCGACCAACTCCCGCACCCTGGGAAACTCCAGGACCTTTATCGAATGCCAATCAATCTCAAGCATAAAAAATCCGGCGGTTTACGACAAACCGCCGGTAACATACGAAAATTCAGGCCAAGTTCAACCGATTTCAGCGTTTCTCGACACCTTCATAGAATCGATTGATCTGAAACAGCACCAGTTCGACATCGGCTTTCTGGTCATCCGCGAGCTGGCCGGAGGATTGTTTCAATTCAAGGGCCGATTCCACCTTGTTCATGAACGAGGGATTTTTGGGATGCAAGGCGGCCGTGGTTTCATACATGACCGGGATCGTTTTCACCAGCGTGGGGCCGAAGAAGGAATCCTCCATGGAGGTATAAAAGCGAGCCGGCATCGGCAGCAGAAAGAGCAGGAAGATGACAAAAGAAAGCACGACCCAACCCCGGACGAAACCGATAAAAGCCCCGCCCATCTGGTCCTTCTTTCCTTTGTTCTGGACGTTGATCATCTTGGCCAGTCCCATGCCGATCAGTTTGAAGACGGCGTAGCAGGCCCCAAGGAGAAGGATAAAACTCAGAAAGGTCATCACCAGCGGCGAGCCGCCGAATTTCTCATACATGAAAACCGACAGCTTATCCATGAAATTGATCGATATGATCACGGCAGGCACGAGCGTGATAATGGCCGTCAGCTCGCGCAACAGACCCTTCTTGGAGCCGACATAAATCATCAACACCAAAAGAGCCAGCAGAATATAGTCAACGACGTTCATCGCCAGCCTTCCTTTACCTAAAGTCCGCCTTTAGGATGGAGAAGTTTAAAGCGTCTGGCAATGAAAAAGTGGAGTGGTTTAATGGGCGGCCAGGAGGCGCAACACGGCTTCTTTGATCACCTTGCCGTCGGCCCCCCCTTGCAGACGGGGGACAACCACCTTCATGACCTTGCCCATGTCGCCGGGGGCAGCAGCGCCGGTTTCGGCGATCGCCTCTTTCACCACGGCGTCTATTTCCTCAGCCGTCATGGGCGGGGGGAGATATCGGACAATAATCTCCAGCTCCTGGGTTTCGTTGGCCACAAGGTCGGCCCGGCCGCCGGCCTGGAACTGCTCGATGGAGTCGCGGTGTTTCTTGGCGGCGGTGGTCATGACCGCGATTATGTCCGGGTCGGTGAGAGCTTCCAGCTTTTTGTCGATTTGATAATACTTGAAATCCGACTTAAGGCCCCTAAGAGTCAAAGCAGCTACTTTGTCACCCCCCTTAAGGGCCTTAATAAGGTCGTCGTTTATCCGTTCCAGTAAAGACATTTAGTACTCTTGCTCTCTCTGGATCTTCCGGATTTTCCGCTTAGCGGCGTTCAACTTACGTTTCTTGCGTTCCGACGGTTTTTCGAAGTGCTGATGTTTCTTGATATCCGAAAGAATACCCATCTTCTCACAGAACTTGTTGAATCTGCGAAGCGCCTTCTCGAAAGATTCGTCGTCGCGAACCTTGACGCCTGTCATACCTATTGTATCACTCCCTTCGAAAGGAAAAAAGAATATATTTCCAGTCTTAAAACCCCATGTATTATATAAATAGGGCTCCCATAGTCAACAGAAAATTAGCTTTTAGACCCCTTTCAGGGCGATTTTTTCGTCGCCGACCGCCTTCAGCCAGGACATGAAGTGAACGTGCAGGTGAAAAACGAACTGTCCGGACCGAGAACCGTTGTTTATCAGCAATCTAAACCCGTCTTCCATCTGCAAGGTTTCGGCCAGGACCCGGCAAACCTTGATTAAATACCCGATTTCCTCGGGAGGGGTCTCCAACAGCGTGGCGTAATGGGCCTTGGAAACGACCAAAAGATGGGTCGTCGCCTGCGGCCGACGGTCGTGAAAGATCACCACCCGGTCGTTTTCGAAAATGATTCTGGCCGGGGACGTCCCGGCGATTATCCGGCAAAAGACACAATCCATCGAACGCCACCCCCCAAAAGCATTGCAAGCTGGCACATGGCTTCCCAAATGTCAAGAACCTTCGAACCGACAGGGGTGAACCGGCCCTTCAAAAACTCCGTATAACAGGCAGGGAATAAAGGGGGTGGGGCCGGCAAAAAAATTGCCTCCTGCGGCGCGAATGATATTGCCAAAGCAGGTATTTACCCGTTAAATTATAATAAGTGTTGTCTCCGAAATATGGATTTTATCTAACCGGAGGAAATATGTCGGGTCATTCAAAATGGGCCACAATTAAAAGAAAAAAAGGTAAACTGGACGCCGCTCGCGGCCGGGTGTTTACCAAACTGATCAAAGAGATTACGGTCGCCGCCCGCGCGGGCGGGGGTGACTCCGATGCCAATGCCCGATTGCGAACGGCGATCGCCACCGCCAAAGCGGCCAATATGCCGGCCGATAACATCAAAAAAGGGATACAAAAAGGAACCGGGGAACTGCCGGGGGTGAACTACGAAGAGTCCACCTTCGAGGGGTACGGCCCCGCCGGAGTGGCGGTTTTTATCGATGTTATGACCGATAACCGTAATCGCACGGTGTCGGAAATCAGGCATATTTTCGACCGTTTCAGCGGCAACCTGGGTGAAAACGGGTGCGTCGCCTGGATGTTCAGCACTCAGGGAATCATTACTATCGGCAAAGACAAACTCGACGAGGACACCGTGATCGAGGTTGCCCTGGATGCTGGAGCCTCGGACGTCCAGACGCAGGACGATGCGTTCGAAGTGACCACCGAACCGGGCAACATGGAAACCGTGCGCGGCATCTTGGAGGCCAAATCATTCCCGATCCTGTCGGCGGAAGTCCGGCGGATTCCGCAGAACACGGTCAAGCTGGATCGCAAGGCGGCGGAATCGATGCTTAAACTGATGGAGACGCTGGAAGACCACGACGACGTGCAGAAGGTCTCCGCCAACTTCGATATCGACGATAAAATCCTGGAAGAGCTGTCGAGCTGATATGCGGGTGCTGGGAGTGGACCCCGGCCTGGCGGCGACCGGTTACGGCGTGGTTGAATACGATGCCGGCCGGATTCGCCTCATCGAGGGGGGGGTCATACGGTCCAATCCCGACGACCTGATGGAGAATCGGGTCGGCTCGATCTTTTCGGGCATCTTGGAAGTATTGAATGAATTCCAACCGGAACTGGTGGCCATGGAAGACCTGTATTCCCACTACAAACATCCCCGCACGGCCATCATCATGGCCCACGCTAGGGGCGCGGTCTTGGTCGCCGCCCATCAAAGAGGGACTCCCGTTCGCAGTTATGCCGCCACCATGATCAAGATGGCCCTGACCGGCAACGGCCGAGCCCGGAAAGAACAAGTCCAACGGATGGTGCTGGCTCAGCTTGGAGTCAAAACCCCCGTCGAACCCTATGACACCACCGACGCTCTGGCGGCGGCGTTGTGCCACCTCAATCAGACTATGAAGGTGTTGGTCGCGTGATACAAAAAATCTGTGGCAGAATCGACGGCGTCACCGAAGAGACAGCGACGTTGGAGTTGGGCGGGATTTTCTATGAAATCCTCATTCCCTCCGGTCTAACGGAGCCGCTTCGTAATCAGGCCAAGGAAGAGCGGCCGGTGACCCTCTACACCCATCACTATATCGAATCATCGGGCGGGGGCGGCAATCTTTTTCCCCGGCTGGTCGGGTTCACCATTGCCTCCGACCGCGAGTTTTTCAAACTGTTCACGACCGTGTCCGGAATCGGCGTTCGCAAGGCCCTCCGTTGCCTGACCGTTCCGGTCAAGGATATCGCTCGGGCAATCGAAGAGAAAGATGCCGCGCTGTTGGCCAAATTGCCCGGCATCGGGCCGCGCACCGCCCAGAAGATCATCGCCGAACTGTCCGGCAAGGCGGCCCGTTTCGCGCTCTCGCGAAGCGAACGGCCGCTGGCGGTTGCGGACAAGAAAGAAATCGGCTTCGAAGAAGAAGTCTATGATGTGCTGACGCAATTGCAGTACAAACCCGTCGAAATCGACGCCATGATCAAGCGGGCGATGGTAGCCAATCCCAACATCAAGACGACCGAGGAAATGGTCGCCGCCATCTTTTCCAGCCAGGTCACGGCGGACGCCGTATGAAACGGGAACGGATCATATCGACCGAAGCGGTGAGCCCCGAAGAAGAACAGACCTTCCAGTCGCTCCGGCCGGCCGTGCTGGACGAATATATCGGCCAGAAAGACCTGGTGGCGAAGCTGCGTCTGTCGATTGAGGCGGCCCGCCGCCGGAGCGAACCGCACGAGCATGTCCTTTTCTATGGCCCTCCCGGTCTGGGTAAGACCACTCTGGCCAATATCATCGCCAAGGAGATGGGCGCCCATCTGGTGGCGACATCGGGTCCGACTCTGACCCGGTCGGGTGACCTGATGGGGATATTGACCAATCTGCAGCGCGGCGACGTGCTGTTTATCGATGAGATTCATCGGTTGAACCCGATGGTCGAAGAATTCATTTACCCGGCCATGGAGGATTTTCGGGTCGAGTTTATCATCGACAAGGGGGCCTTCTCGCGGGTCATCAACATGCCCCTCAAACAATTCACATTGATCGGCGCCACTACCCGGGCCGGACTTCTGACCTCGCCATTGCGCGATCGCTTCGGCATCTTCCATCATATCGATTTCTACGAACCGGATGAATTGCAGCGGATCGTCTTGCGGTCGGCCAAGCTGTTGGAAGTCGGCATCGATGACGCCGCCGCATTGGTGATCGGCAAACGCAGCCGGGGCACTCCCCGCGTGGCCAACCGTCTCTTGAGGCGGGTTCGCGACTATACCCAGGTCAAGGGGGATGGGTCGATTTCGGCCGATCTGGCAGAAACCGCGCTGAACATGGAAGGGATCGACAAGGCCGGGTTGGACAAGCTGGACCGCAGCTACCTGAAAATCATCATCGATTATTATCAGGGGGGGCCTGTCGGTATCGAGACGATTGCCACCACCCTCAACGAGGAAAGCGACACGCTGGTGGATGTCATCGAACCGTATCTGCTCAAGATCGGTTATGTCCCGCGCACGCGGCAGGGGAGAATCGTCACCGAAAACGCCTACCGGCACCTTGGTTTGAAAAAAGGACAGCCGCCCAACCCGCAGGCAACGTTGTTTTAGGCGCGGGCATTATTGGCCATGGATCAATCGTCGCTTCATAATCCCTGGGGAAATCCTTTTTTCGCCCATAGTTTCCTTTTCCACCTTAACCTGCTTTTCCTCTAATGAAACTGTCTGAATTCGACTATCATCTGCCGGCGGAATCGATCGCCCAGTTTCCCGCGGCGCGGCGCACCTCCTCCCGCATGCTGGTCGTGAACCGTCGCGACGGTTCGTTGATCGACAGTCGATTCAGCGACCTGACCGATTTTATCGACGATTCCTATTTCCTCGTCGTCAACGACAGCCGAGTATTCAAGGCTCGCCTGCTGGGTCATCGCCGAACCGGAGGAAAAGTCGAAGTCCTGCTGGTCCGCAAACTGGGAAACGCCAGATGGAAAGCCATGCTTCAGCCTTCGGGACGGGTTCATAAGGGAGAATCGGTGTATTTCAGCCAACGGTACGGGCTGACAGTCACCGACGACCCCGGCGGGGTCGAGCGGGAAGTGGAGTTCGCCTCCGAAGGGGACGAAAAGAAAATCCTGGCCCGCTTCGGGGCCGTCCCGCTTCCGCCATACATCCGGCGGGAGCCGACCGGCAAAGACGCCAATCGGTATCAGACAGTCTATGCCGATTCGACCGGATCGGTGGCCGCGCCGACCGCCGGACTCCATTTCGACCATCGGATGCTGGCGCGACTCAAGGCAAACGGCGTCCCGGTCGAACGAGTGACCCTGCATGTCGGACCGGGGACATTCAAACCCGTGCAGGTTGAGGATATCAGTAAACATCGGATCGACCCGGAACTGGCGGAAGTCTCTCGGCCAACCGCCACGGCGATCAATAAATGGAAAAAGCAGGGACGGAAACTGCTGGCGGTCGGGACGACCTCAGTAAGAACGCTGGAGTCGGCCGCCGATGCCGATGGAGTCCTGGCCCCCTTTTCCGGCCCGGTTGATCTTTATATTTATCCCCCGTATCAGTACAAAGTGGTCGATGCCCTTTTGACCAATTTCCACCTGCCGAAATCATCGCTTCTGATGCTGGTGGCGGCGTTTTGCGGGCGGGATTTGCTTTTCCGGGCCTATGGACATGCCATCGCAACCGGGTATCGTTTCTACAGCTATGGCGACTGCATGTTGATTCTCTAACCCTTTTCTCTTTACCCCGGCCAACAACCCGTTTATTTTATAGACCATGAAAACAGTGGCGCTGATCGTGGCTGGGGGCAGTGGCGAACGGTTCGGGGCCGACACCCCGAAACAATATCAACTCGTGGCCGGAAGACCGCTTCTGGCCTGGACAATCTCTCGATTCGAACAGGCCGCCTCCATAGACCAAATTGTCATCGTGGCGGCCGAGGATTTCCTACTCTATGTCAACAACCAGGTCGTCAATCCCTTCAGCTTTGCCAAAGTGACCAAGATCGTCCCCGGCGGCTCTACGCGGGGGGAGTCGGTTCGACGGGGAATCGACGCCCTGCCGATTTCCACATCCTATGTCGCCATTCACGACGGCGTGCGGCCGCTGGTCAAACCGTCCGATATCGACGCCGTCGTCGCCGAGGCGCAACGCCATCGGGCTGCCATCCTTGCTCGCCCGGTCAC
>JAQVRW010000146.1 GCA_028700875.1 Candidatus Zixiibacteriota bacterium
TGGGATGGGATTAGTTGGTCGCCGTTGGGGTCAGGGATGGATAGCGGTGTTGCCTCTTGACCGTGTACGACGGGAAATTGATTGCGGGGAGTATAATCACAACGGCCGACGATGTGGCGGCCATCAAGATAGTATCCTGGGACGGGAGCAGTTGGTCACCACTTGGCTCAGGGATGGGAGGAGGAATGTTTCCCTATGTCAACGCCCTGACTGTGTACGACGGGCGACTGATAGCGGGGGGGTATTTCACAACGGCCAGCGGGGTGGCGGCGAGCATGATAGCGACCTTTGACGGGAGCCGTTGGTCACCATTAGGGTCGGGGACGGATGCTTCGGTCAACGCCCTAACCGTGTACGATGGGAAATTGATAGCGGGAGGCTGGTTTACTATTGCGGGAAACAAGGTCGCCGCCTACCTGGCCGCGTGGAAACGAGCAACCAAGTAGAGTAAAGGGCATCCCGGCCGATGTGGACATCGGCCGGGCACAGAATCTGAATCTTCCTTCTATATATCCAAATTCGCCGGTTCGTAATACTCACGCGGATGCTTGCAGCAGGGACACTTGGCCGGCGGTTCGGTCCCCTCATGGATATATCCACAAACGCTGCATTTCCATTTGATCGGCTTGTCGCGCTTGTACAACGTGCCGCTTTTCAACATCTCGAGAAGCTTCCTGTACCGGTCGCGGTGATGCGCCTCGATCTTGGCGATCATTTTGAACAACGCCGCCGCGGCGGAATTGCCCTCTTCGTCAGCGTCTTTGGCAAACTGCACATACATCTCGGTGGTTTCATAATGCTCCCCGCCGATAGCTTCTTCGAGATTGGCGGCGGTGTCGCCGATACCACCTAACAACGCAAATTCATCCTTGGCGTGACGGCTTTCGTTTTCGGCCGTCTCCAGGAATATCTTAGCGATATAATGATGCCCTTCTTTCTGGGCCACCTTGGCGAAGAACGTGTACTTGTTGCGGGCTTGCGATTCCCCGGCAAATGCCGCCTTGAGATTTGCTTCGGTCTTGCTCATCACACACTCCCTGTTATCTTGTTAGATCAATGATTTCGTCCGCGACATGTCGTCCCTACCCGTTATCCGTTATATGCATCAATCCGGCAAGGCGAAAACGGTTCATCGCACCATGCTGGCCCCGGCGATCCAGCCGGTCGTCCAGGCGTTCTGGAAATTGAACCCGCCGGTAAGGCCGTCGATATCCAATATCTCCCCGGCGAAATACAACCCTGGGCATTTCCGGCTCTGCATGGTGTCGAAATCGACTTCCGTCAGATTGATCCCGCCGCAGGTGACGAACTCCTCTTTGAACGCCCCTTTGCCGCTGATAGCAAATCGCGCCGCGGTCAATTCTTCCACCAGCGCGGTCATTTTCGGTTTCGTAATAGTCGCCCAAGTCGTGTCCTTGGCGATACCGATATGCTGTACGATCCGGGTCCAGTATCGTTTGGGAATCGGCAGGACTTCTCCCGTATGGATTCGTTTCTTCCCGTGTTGTTCCTTGATCGCCGGGAGTTTCCGATACAGCGTCTCGGTCGTGTATTCCGGCAGGAAATTGACAGTCACTTCCGCCTGATAATCGTTGTCGTGAAGGATGCGGGCGCCCCATGCCGACAGTTTAAGCACTGCCGGCCCGCTCAGTCCCCAATGCGTGACCAGCATCGGGCCGGTTTGCGTCAGCTTACGTTTGGCCGCGCCTTTTATCGTGAGTTTGACATTCTCGAAAGCCACCCCGGCCAGTCCCTTCAAGCGAGGATCGGTCACCTTGAACGTGAACAGCGACGGCACGCAGGGAACGATGGTGTGTCCCAGTTCCTCGGCCAGGCGATACCCCCGCGCATTGCTTCCGGTAGCGATAAGCACGCGATGGAATCTCGCGGCCACGCCATCGGGGAGTTGAATTTCGAACGTCGGCTGGTTTTCATCATGAGCCACGGTCGTGATGCTCTTTATGCCGGTGTTCAACCGGATCTGCACGTCGGCCTTGATCGCGGCAGAATGGAGGCAATCGACAATCGTCGCTGATGTATCGGTGGTCGGAAACATCCGGCCCTCGTCTTCGACCTTCAGCGCGACTCCCTGCGATTGAAACCAGGCGACCGTGTCGCGCGGTTGGAAACGGTTGAACGCTCCCCGAAGCTGTTTGCCGCCGCGCGGATAATATGTCACCAACTCGGCCGGGTCGAAACAATGGTTGGTCACGTTGCACCGCCCGCCGCCGGAAATGCGCACTTTGTCCAGCGGGTGACTGGTCGCCTCAAAGATGACGATTTTGGCCGATGGGTCATTGGTGACGGCGGAAATCGCCGCGAAAAATCCGGCCGGACCGCCGCCGATGATTGCTATACGCACGGCCGCTCAGCCGAAGAACCTGTCCAGCGACCCACGGCACCCCTTGATCGGACAACGGCTGCCGACCTTTTTGCCGGAGATGGCGCTCGAACAGATATGGAAACATTCCGTACACCGCAGGTCCAGCTTGGGTTTGTTGGATCCGTACACGATATATCCGCCGACGAATTCCAATCTTCCCTGGCAATGCCCGACCCCGCACGGCAGCCCGGCCTGAATATAGCTGATCGATTCAACCATCCGGCCGCATTCCGAACATTTCAAATACCCCATGACGGTTACCTCCTTATCGATTGGACGTAAGAAAAACATATGTGGCCGCCGTGTCAATTCCAATTGTCGATAGCGCCTTCCGGTAACCCACCCCGTCTCCTCTTTTCCGCTCGACCGGATTGCCCGTTTTCCCCCCGGCCGAGGAAATATCTTCCCGACCCCGAATTTCTGAATTCGATGCCCGAAAACCGGATGCACGAATATCACCCGCCTGTTACATTGTCCTCGTCGAAATGAAAAAGCGCCCGTATAATGACGAGCGACGAACATAACGGCCATATCCGACAGGAGCGCAACGATGACCAAACTTCCCCCGGCCTCCGCGATGTACCAGGCGCTGGTGAATCGCGACACCACCTATGAGGGCGTCTTTTTCGTCGGGGTCAAAACCACCGGCATCTTCTGCCGCCCGACCTGCCCGGCCAGAAAACCGAAGGCCGAAAATGTCGAATATTTCTCCTCCGCAGGCGATGCCCTTTTCGCCGGGTACCGGCCTTGTGGGCGATGTCATCCTCTGGATAAGGACAAACAGGCCCCGGAACTGGTCCGGCGGTTATGCGAAGCTGTCGAACAGTCCCCCTCGCAAAAAATCTCCGATGCGCACCTGCGCGCGATGGGCATCGATCCTTCCACCGCCCGACGGCAGTTCAGACGGTACTATGGCATGACCTTCCAGGCCTACAGCCGGGCGCGACGGATGGGTTCGGCTTTGCATGAGATTCGCCGGGGCGAGAGCGTGATCGGAGCGCAGATCGATCACGGTTTCGAATCGGCCAGCGGATTCTGGGAGGCGTTCAAACAGGTCTTCGGCGCCCCGCCCAGCAAGGCCGGGCAGGTCAGGTGTCTTTATGCCCGCTGGATCGATACGCCCCTCGGCGCCATGCTGGCCCTGGCCGACAACGATGGCTTGCACCTGCTCGAATTCGTCGACCGTCGCGGCCTGGAAAACGAAATCCTGAAACTGCGCAAGCGCCTGAAATGTATCATCGTCCCCGGCACAAATGCGCATCTGGACACGATCAGCGCCGAACTGAAAAACTACTTCGACGGCGCATCCGCAAGCTTCACCGTCCCGTTGGTTCCCGCAGGGTCAGCTTTCGAGCAATCAGTATGGAAACTTTTGCAGACGATTCCTCCCGGCCAAACATGGTCGTACTCGCAATTGGCACGCAAACTCGGCAATCCCAACGCCACCCGCGCCGTGGGACGGGCCAACGGCCGCAACTGCCTGGCTATCGTGATTCCCTGCCATCGGGTCATCCGCGCCGATGGGCACCTGTGCGGCTATGGCGGCGGCATCTGGCGCAAGCAATGGCTGCTGGACCACGAACGCAAGGTGACGGGCCACGGCGAGGCGTCGCCGGATTTGTTTGCCCGCCGAACTTCCGCCGGGACATCCCATGCACGCAGGTGATATCGTCCGCCTGATAACTCTCGCGGCGATCTGGGGCGGGTCGTTTATCTTCATGCGTGTGCTGGCCCCGGTGCTGGGGCCGGTGGTGACCGCCGATTTGCGGGTGCTGATCGCCGGCCTCGCCCTGATCGTCTATTTCCGCATCATCCGCTTCGATCCTCAGTGGCGCCGCTTCTGGAAACAGTACCTGTTCATCGGCGCGGTCAATTCGGCCCTGCCGTTTTTCCTCTTTTCGTTCGCGGCCTTGCACATCCCCGCCTCGTATTCGGTCATCATGAACTCCACCTCGCCCTTTTTCGCGGCCGTCTTTTCGGCTATCTGGCTGCATGATCGGCTGACGGCCAAGAAGGTCATTGGCCTGTTGATCGGCGCGGTCGGCGTGGCCTTCGTGGCCGGAATCGGCGTCGCCGAAAGCAGTCCCATGTTCAACCTGGCCCTGGCCGCCTGCATCCTGGCGGCGGTGTGTTATGGCGCGTCCGCCACGTACATCAAGAAAGCGGGGAGCGAGTTGACGCCGATGGGGATCGCCGGGGGAAGCCAGCTCATGGCCGGATTGCTGCTCATTCCCGTCATCCCGCTTGCGCCCGTCAGGGCCGCGATAACGCCATCGGTCATCGTCGGTGTAATCGTCTTCGCCCTGCTATGCAGCGCCTTCGCCTACCTGCTGTATTACCGCCTGATCGCCGACCTGGGCCCGACCAAAGCCCTCACGGTGACGTTCCTGATGCCGGTGTTTGGGATGATCTGGGGGGCATCGATTTTGAACGAGACGATCACCGTCTCGATGCTTGCCGGGACGGCCTTGATCTTGCTGGGCACGATGTTGGTGCTGAACGTCCGCCTCCCCGGCATCATATCCCCCCGCTGAGAGGAAATTGTCTGAATCGATAGCATTCTTCTACTGATTTTTGGGCGAATCGGCGGAATTATTCGTTGGAATAATATGGATCGCTTGCGGTTGCGGGAAAATGGTTTCGAATGGTTATTTTTTGTGTTTGTGGCCATTTTGTAATACAAAGTCACCCACCCCGTTGGGGTGGGCTGAATCGCCATGCCCCTTGCGGGGCGTTTCGTGCCGGTGTCCCGGATACCTGTGCGGGAGGGGGTTCCCGACCGCGCAGCGCGAATCGATGGCATTCTTCTACTGATTTGCGCCCCAAAAACGACAATTTTTCGCTGGAATATTATGGTTGCCATGAGGTTGCAGGGAAATGGTTTCGGTTTGTCATTTTTGGTGTTTTTGGCCATTTTGTAATACAAAGTAATACTTTTTTTTGCGGCTTTTCCTGCACTGAAGGTCGGGCCACCGGGCTAAACAGGTTTGGACAGGGGACCCGGCGTTTTACTCAGACGTATAGAACCTGATGGTTTCATCTAATAAAGGGGCGCGGGCTCGTAATCACCATCAAAGTGGTGTTGATTTTGCGGAAGGCGATAGAAAAGCGGGAACCCACCGCAACAAGTTGCAGTGGGCCACCGTTCCGTAATCACCATCATTGTGGTAGTAAATTGGGTAAATTGGGCCGGGTGGGAGGTGAATAAATATGCCAGATCGCGTCTCGGAATCCCACAGCAAGCTGTGGGTTACCCGTTACCGCTTGAACGGGGGGATATCACTGGGCAAACCAACCCGCATAAAGAATCGGGCAAAAGCCTGTGATAAATGCTCCCGGTATGGTGGCAATAGGCGGACTCGTTGACCATAGGCTTTCGCAAAATTGGTCAAATAATCCCTTGGCACGCTAAATGCGTCTTGAAAACGTACAACCAAAAACTGGCCATTATATCCGGCAAAATCACATGCATTCAGTAAATGGAGGCCAACATACAAACCTTTTCTTAGTTGCTCCTTTCCCTTATCATGTTTAAAAGTATCATTGATGGCGGAATATTCGTCAAGTGAGAAGAATGGACATACAAGGATGAATTCCAACTTGTCATTTACAATGTCGCACGTTTGGCTCATTATTACAATATCATATTGGATGACTTGGCCGTTCGATTCTCCGGAAGGAACGCCAGCGGAGTAAGCGGGCACGAAAACAGGGCAACTTCGGATGAGATCGCCTTGCTCCAAAGTTGTCATAGCGTCTACAGAACAATACCATGGATATGTTTGTGTTTCCGTCATATCATTATCAAATTTCCATCGAATCTTCATCGGCAATTCGAGGCGGCGCAGCACGTCTAATCGCAGATATGTGGAACGTGGTTGAGATTCGAACCCTAGGAGGGGCCGCAAAGCCTTCATCTGGGTCGATTACTGATACGTTGTCAATTCCCGTATATATATCATATGGCAACGGCGTGCTTTCCAAAATGAGGGTACGACTATAAGCAGGATCAGCTACACAGGTGGGGTTAACTGATTGCAAATCACAGCGGAGCATTTTGCTCAGTGACCGGGGTATCCACAATGACAATGAGCCGACAGCAGTAGATGCCGGAATCGCATCAGACTGCAATATGGCAATGGATTTTGTTGATGCGACATTCGAAAACCTGGTAAAGAGTATTCCTCTATTAATTGGCAGGGGATAAGCGATTGAGTGCATTATTCAAACCTCTTGCGTAAATCGCCTTCGATCATTTTGAAGAACCAATCATGAGTCAAGGCGCGTGCGTCAATCGACCATAGTTCAATCGCCTCTTTTGAAGTGGGCAAATCAGTACCGGAAGACTCCACCTGAGTCTCCCAGATTAGAGCATCTTTGCCGCTCTTCTCACCACGGGCAAAACGGAGGTGGGCAATTCCCGTGGGTTTTGACGTAAGAAACGAAACACGAACATCAAAAAGAAGGGGTTCTGATTGAACTCCGGTATCTTTAAATAGTCTATCGTCAATGTGTATAGTGGTTTTGAGCTTTTCCCGAAGAAAATCGAAAACATTACCACCTTCTGAGGGCAATTCAACCGCATCAATATATCTAAGCAGCAGCCGATTAGGTTTAAATACCGCCTCCAAATCGGGGACTATTCCAAAGATTGCTTCTAAGAGTCTGTTTATTCGGTCCTTGAAATCCGGCCATTGATATCCAGCAGTATCATTTAGGGTTATGACACCTGGCCCTATTTGGATCAATGGCCAACAATCTTTGGCCTTGCGGAATCTGTGTTGCACTATATATGCCACAAACTCATCCGGCATGGTAGCGGAGGGCAAGGGTTCATGGTGTGGGTAATCGCCACGCACTCGGTCAAAAAGACGCCCGACAAGTAATTTATAGTGCGGATCAACAAAAACGCCTGTACTGTTTTCGGGCATTTGCCACCGAAGTTCGAATATGGCTTCCACAAGAGGTTTATTTTTCAGATCGATGATTTCTTCCATTTTGATTCTCCGTGTATCCTAGAATAATAGTCCTGTCTGCCGTTCCTTCAATCGACCGAGATAGCGGGTGTTGTCTTGAAAACTTTCTC
>JAQVRW010000147.1 GCA_028700875.1 Candidatus Zixiibacteriota bacterium
GGTCAAACTGGCGCAGAAACTCGACGACGTGCTGACCAATGTCGGGAAACAATCCTCGGATATGGAACGGCGGGCGATGGAGGCCGAGCGGGAGGCGGTCAAGGCCAAGCAGACGGTGTTCATGGCCGAGCGTATCGGCTGGGAGTACGACGGAATCATTTCGGGCATTTTGAATTTCGGCTTTTTCGTGCGGATGACCGAACCGGGATGCGAAGGTCTGGTGCGGGTGTCCACCCTCGATGACGATTATTACACCTACGACGAGGCGGGGTACCGGATGGTGGGCCGTCGTCACGGACGAGTATTCCGCCTGGGGGATAAGGTTCAAGTGGGCATCCTCAAGGTTGACGTAGAGGCCAAGGAAATCGATCTTTTCCTGGTCAAGACGGAGGCGCCGAAGAAAGCGGCGAAGAAACAGCGATTCGGAAGGAAGCGGAAGCAGTGAATCCAGTAGGACCGACTATTCTGCTGTTTGCGCAGAAGGAATATCCTTTTCTGCAGGGAGGGGTACCGGAGGCTCATCTGGTGGTCGCGGCCGAACCGGCGGAACTGATGGAGACGGTCAAGCAGGACCATGTCGCCATCATCATGTTCGACACGGCCCATCCGAAGTTCAACGATTCCCTGGTGATGCGGATTTATCGGCGGACGCCGAACAGCGAGTTCTGGCTGTTGGCCGATAGCGATGGGCATAGGTTTCCTGAGTACGTGGTGGACGCCGTGCTGCCGCCGGGCATCGAGCGGGGGGAATTCGAGAAGAAGACTTCCACGTGCCTGCGGGTCAAGGCGCTTCTGGAGGAGTACCACCTGGTCGGCAAGTCGCCGCAGCTCAAGCGGACGGCCGACATGATCGCGCAGGTGGCTCCGACCGATATTTCGACGTTGATTATCGGACCATCGGGTTCCGGCAAGGAGCTGGTCGCCCGCGCGGTGCATCAACATTCTGCCCGCCGGACCAAACCATTCGTGGCGGTCAATTGCGGAGCCTTGGCCGAGGGACTGCTGGAATCGGAGTTGTTCGGCCATGAAAAGGGATCGTTCACCGGGGCGATCGGCCGCCGCGAGGGAATTTTCAAACGGGCCGACGGCGGGACGGTGTTTCTGGACGAGATCGGGGAGACGACCCCGGCGCTTCAGGTGAAGCTCCTGCGGGCACTGGAGGAGGGGAGCTTCTATCGGGTCGGCGGCGAGGAAATCGTGCATACCAATGTCCGGATCGTGGCCGCCACCAACCGGGAGTTGACCGAGGCTATCGCCGAGGGGAGGTTTCGCGAGGATTTGTATTACCGGTTGGGGACGTTTCGCATCAACCTGACCGGGCTGCATGAACGAAAGGCGGACATCATCCCGCTGATCAATCATTTCTTCATCGAACAAACGGGGGCGACGAGGGGGCTTTCCGAACGGGCGATGGAACTGTTGACGAATTTCGGATGGCCGGGAAATGTTCGGCAGGTGAAGAATTTCGTCAGCCGGGTCGTGGTGAGCGCCCCGGAAGGGGAAATTTCGGAACAACTGGCGACGCAGTTTATGGAAGAGCAAGGATACGTGGAGCGCAACCTGCCGGTGGTCACGGGCAAGACCCCGCAGCAGGCGGAGTTCCAACTTATATATCAGGCGTTGTTGTCGTTGGGGCAGGAGGTGCGCATCCTGCGTGATCTGATCGTCGACAATCTGCCTTCGCGCCGCGCCGGGGGCATGGTCGATGCGAATGTTCACGACGGCGACAGCGGCACCATGGAAAAGATGGAAGAGGACCTGATCCGGCAGACGCTGGCCTCGGTCGGCGGCAATCGGCGCGAGGCGGCGCGGCGTCTGGGGATCGGCGAGCGGACGCTGTATCGTAAGCTGAAGAAATTCGATTCCGACTGAACCGTTGTCAGTCTGAATCCCGGATTAACGATCAGGTCCTATCTTGCGATCCTGAGTTACCTGCGGACCATCACATTTTATCTTTTGGGCAAAACGGGATCTTGACTATTCCCCATCCGTGCTTTTAATTCCCAGTATAGAAGTTGCGGAACACCAACCGTATTATTATGCGGATTATAATATATTTATCAATCGCGGCTTTATCCGCGGTAATTGCCGCCGATGGAATGAAATCCATTGTCGTTCCCGACCCGGAGGAAATCTCCGAGGCGTTCGAGAACGGGTTTATCGATTACGAAGACTACCGCGCCCTGCTGGAAATCTCATCGGCGGGACGGCTTAGCCGGGAAGATTCGCTGTTTCTGTTGAAGTTTCCAGACCTATTGAGCGGGTTCTCTGTCAACCCGCAACTTGAGATCGACGGCGGGGCCTCGGGGTCATCGCCGCCGGGCAAGCCGGTGTTTTCGGTTGCACGGGCACAAGGTTTTCTCATTCGACACGATCAAAAACTGACCGAGCAGACGCAGTTCCGGCGATTGGGCCGTCTTCATGCGGTGGCCGAAGGGTGTCGGCTTTACGGCGAATGGGAACATGGAAACGACGGCGTCGTGACCGTGGGCCGTCGCTATATCGAATACGGGATTGCTCGTGCCGCCGATACGACGGTGCGCCTGACCGTGGGCAATTTCAACGACCGGTTCGGCTTGGGGCTGGTCTATGGGTATCATGGACAGCTTTTCAGCAAATCCGACGGTCGGGAAATGGAGGGGTTTTTATTCCCCCGGTATGGCGGCTCCAACGGTTTGCGGGTTATTGTCGGTTCCGACAAGAAGGCGGCGAGGGTGGTCTATGACACCGACCGCAATAACGAATTCGCCAAACGT
The DNA here is from genome assembly GCA_028700875.1 of Candidatus Zixiibacteriota bacterium. GTDB lineage: Bacteria > Zixibacteria > MSB-5A5 > GN15 > JAAZOE01 > JAAZOE01. The sequence continues at coordinate 2,757 of JAQVRW010000147.1, forward strand.
TTTATGGGCGGGGCGATCCCCATTGGAATCGACGCCCATACCGTGACGGTCGCTGGCGGGTATGGCCTTCTTCGATCTCGAACCGATCATACAGCGACGGAGGCGTGGTACTCTTCCGTTTCGGGGGAGGAAAAGATGGACGTCGTCGCCATACGGTATGAACTGGCGGTGGCCGGGCGCAATGGGGCGGCGTCATCGGCGCTGGCTGCCGAGGGACGCATCAGGCGGGCGAAGGGATCATTGATTTTATCCGGATGGAGGTATGACCGCGACTATCCGGCCTGGTTTTCCGGCGGGCCGTCGTCGCGACGGTCGCGGACATCATCCATCGATGAAATCGGGCTGACATGGCGCAACCGGTACGGCGGCGAAACCGGGGGGACGATCCGGGCGACCCAGAATATCGCCCGGCGGGTGAGTCTTCACACCGCTGTCGGGTACGCCTGGCGAAGCGAAAACGACAACCGGGCGGAAGGGTTGGTCGGGATTACCTATGAAATCAATGCCGTGTACCGGGCGAAACTTGATTGCTTTTGGCGGAGGGATAGTCTATATTCGGAAGGACTTGGGCAAAGGCGAATTCAAACGGAGTTGGTCAGACAGCAGGGCGCGATGCGAACCCGAATCGTGACCGGTCATCGGATTGACCGGAAAAACAATCGAAACGATTTCCTCTTGTATGCCGAACAAAAGATCGCCGGCAGATACGGCGTCCTGACTTTCACCGGCAAGCTCGATCGATTCCGTCTTGATGATTTCAAAACTCAGACGGTGTATATGACTGTCGGCCATCAGGCCGGCCTGAGCGCTCGGGTGGCGTCGGTGGTCAAATACAGTTATCGATACCGGCGCGGTAGTGCGGCCGCGAGCTATGGTCAATTCCGCTGTGATCTGGTGTGGACGTTATGATGGTACGCCGTGTGTGGATCGCCATCCTTCTTGTCTTGTCGTCATCGGCCGCCGTGGCGCAGGTTGTGTTCACCGGACCGATCATCAATGAATTCGTTCCCAATCCGGTTCCCGGTTTGGAGACGGAATGGATCGAACTGTATAACCCGACCGATCAGGCGGTCAATCTGCGATTCTTCAAGATCGGCGACGCCCAGACGATGCGGGTTATCTCCAACAGCAATCTGTCTCTGACGGCCGGTGGGTATATCGTCCTGGCGCAGGACGTGACCCGTTTCCGGCAGTATTATTCCGACTTCAATGGTGTCGTGGTTTCTCCGGTGGGGTGGCCGATTCTCAACAACGACGGCGACACCATCCGGCTGGAGTATCCATCGAGCAGTATCGTCGACACGGTGGTGTATAACGACGGTTTCCCGGACAACCGCAGTTGGGAGCGGTATATTGACTCCGAGGGGCGGTCATACTGGGGGGAATCGTTTTCTCTGACCGGCTCCACGCCCGGCCAACCAAATACCTATTTCGACCCCCGGATAAAGACAATCGATCTGGATGTAACACCCGATCCGTTCTCGCCCAATGGCGACGGGTTCGAGGATGAAACGACGATCAGGTTCAATCCGCCGGAGGCGGACAAGTTCGATCTGGCGCTGTATGACCTTTCGGGGCGGAAGGTGAAGACGTTTTTCGACGGGGATCTGGCGCTTCCGGGCGAGATCGTGTGGGACGGCCGGGGAGATGACGGCCGGACGCTGGGAGTCGGCATCTATATCCTCTATGCGCACGTTGAGGGGGGCAAGGCAGGCTCAACCAAGCGAACGGTGGTGATTGCGCGATGATGCGGCGGGTGGCGACATATGCGGCGATGCTGATCGTTATCACGGCGGCATCGACGACGCTATCGGCGGCGGGATTATCATATGCCGACAACCAGGTGTTTCCGCATGGGTATGTCGATTTCTCGCAGGCCGGGCCGCTGGCGATGACCGATTATCCGTTCGCCGATATCGGGCACAAGATGGTATTTCAGACATCGTACCATCAACTGTACAACATCAAAGAGTTGACCGACAACCGGGCAGCAGGCGCGATGTGGCGGGGGGATTTCATTTTCGGCCTGGGGTTGGCGACATTCGGCACGCCGGATTATTTCCATCAGGTCGGGCTGGCGTCATTCGCCAACTATAAGAAAAATTATTTCCGGGTCGGGATGTCGGCCGCGTATAGCCGGATATCGTTTGGGGAAAAGTATGATTATCTGAGTGCATCGACGGTGAATCTGGGAGTGTCGTACGCGCGCAACCAGTATCTTGGATATATCGTTGCCCGGACGATCAACCAGCCGCGATATTACGAGGGCGATGCGCCGTTGCCGCCGGAAGTTGAATGCGGGGTGTCGTACAAGTCGAAAGAGGGGTTGGACAGCCAGGGGAAGCTGTTGTTTGCCAAGTATCAGAAGCCGACGGCGCAGTTGACCCAGGCATTTGCCCTGACCGACTATGCGGCGTTGAATTGGGCGTTGGTGGTTCAGCCGGTTCGTTTCGGGGCGGGGCTTACATTATCTAAAGGGCATTTCATCTTCGACTACAAATTCTCCCACCACCCGGTGCTGGGCGCAACGCATTGCATCATGATTTCGGTATTCTAAGAGGAAAGATCGGGAAAAAGCACTTGCATCGGCTCAAATCCGTAGACTCTGCCTTCCTGCACGCAAACTCAATCCAAAGAGGAAGCCTTTCGTATCCATTATCATTAACATAATCATGCGTGCGATAGAACTCGGATAGTCGGTGAGTCTTTTTCCCAATCAAAACAAAGCATTTATCCAATGGGTCAGGACCAGGTGCAGATTTGAAACGCAGCTGGTTGGGGATATTATTGATATGGACACCGACTATTCCATTGCCTCGTTTTAGGCTTTGTAGTACTTCATAGCGCACCCACGGTCTGTTTGCGGTCGACCTGCCTATTAAAACTACAGTCGCTGTTGTCCCTTCAAGTCCTTTGTTAATCAAGTTTTTGATGGCGGTATCGCTTTTTTTCTTCGCCTCCTCCCACAAAGATTTGTCCCAAAACGATGCTTGGCCGCCGCGTGTAATCCAACTATTCCTGACCACATTGGCCCGCCAAATATCGATTTCGTAGTGGAAGCTGAAATATACATTCCTTGCCATTAGTAATTCTCACTTCCTAATTAAGGGCAAAGATGGCAATAGTAATGACTATCATTGCGGATAAATAAAATACAAGCAAAGTCTTAGAAAAGATGGTCGCGAACCATGTCGGAGTGGTAGCAATAAACTGCGATGTTCCCAATCCGAAATCAATTTCCTTTTCGTCCAAGACACGGGCGGTATCATATAACTTCCGGTACAGGCGCTCTTGCCATAGGTAATAGCCGTCCAAAATCCAAAAAGACAAACCAGGGAAATAGGCAATGTAAACAAGACGCCATTCGGTTTTGGCCATGTCAAGAGCGATGAGAGCCGAGATTAACAGAACCGTCCATTCTTTCAAAGAGAAAGAATTCCGGGCCATCCGCTCGATGACCGCCTGGATCATCTGTAAATAGCTGATTTTTGCTTCCATTCAGTTCTCAATCGCAATTCAGTTGTCCATAGGTGCCAAAACAATTTCCCTTAAGAATATAGACCTCTTTTTCATCAGTGTCAATTGACTTTTACTCGGACCGGTGGCCCGCCTCAGCTCCGCTGAGGTGGGTTCCCGCTTGACTATCTGTCAGGCTATTGGCGCCATGCCGGGATGCCCCAGACCTCAATAGAAACACGATAATGTTTACCTTGACTCCGGCAGCGTCTGTCCTATAATACAGTTTGATATGAACGAGCTTGATGCCATCGAACGGAGGCGATACCCGGCGGCGTATGCGGCGATGTCGGGGGAGAGCCGGGGACGAAAGTATCCTATCGCGGCCGACCCGTATCGGACAGAATACCAGCGCGATCGGGACCGGATCATCCACTCCACCGCCTTCCGACGGCTCCAGCACAAGACACAGGTCTTCTCCAATCTCGGCGATGAAAGCGACCATTACCGCACCCGCCTGACTCATACGATAGAAGTCGCCCAGATCAGTCGGACGATCGCCCGAAGCCTGGGACTCAATGAAGACCTGGCCGAGGCGGTCGCGCTGGCGCATGATCTGGGACATACGCCGTTCGGCCATGCCGGGGAAGAGGTGCTGAACGAACTGACCGCCGACTCCGGCGGATTCAACCATAACCAGCAATCGCTGCGGGTGGTGGATTATCTGGAGAAACGATACCCCGGCCATTTCGGCTTGAACCTGACCTATGAACTGCGCGAGGCGATTATCAAGCACGAGACAGTGAATGCCATCGCCGTGCCGGAGGAATTCAATCCCTCGGAGAAACCGCTTCTGGAAGGCCAGATTGTCAATCTGGCCGACGAGATCGCCTACAGCGGGCATGATGTCGATGACGGATTGGCCTCGGAATTATTATCACTGGATATGCTTTGCGCGACCGGGTTTTTGGGCGAGATCATGGAAGAGATCGAGTCGCACCTGACGGAGAAGTCACCGGCGATGATCCGGTACGCGCTGGTCAGGGGAATCGTCAACCGGATGGTGGTCGATCTGGTGGCCGAAATCGGCCGACGTTTGAAAGACAATAATATCCAGACCGTGGCCGATGTCCGCCATTGTCAAAATCATCTCGTCGCCTTTTCCGATACCCAGGACGCCTTCAACCGGGAACTGCGCGGGTTTTTAAATGAGAATATCTATCGTCACCCTGACCTCGATG
>JAQVRW010000148.1 GCA_028700875.1 Candidatus Zixiibacteriota bacterium
ATTGGATATGACCGCTTCCTTTGTCGCGCAAGGGGACAAGGCCTTCATAAAAAATCACGACATGTTCGTCAAGGCGGGATTCCTTTTCATCAAGAAGCGCTTCCGCATGAACCTGGTCCTTGACGAATACCATGAAGCGGTAGGGGAAGGCCGGGATTAGGCGGGGGGGAATGCCCTCCTGATCTCCGGGAAAAGTCGCGAAATCGCGCTTTTGCCTGTCCCCAAGCTGCTTTTATTGAAAATGCCGCGCCGGAATCGCTTCTGGGCCCGCTGCGAAAATCGGCGATAACAAAAAATAAATAAGCGGGATCGACTTTTGCGGTTTTTAAATATCACATTTTTCCATCTTCAGGCAAAACCAACGCAGAATGGGGTTCGGATCCCGCTCCTAATAGCAGGGGATTTTCAGCTTTATTTTCGTTCGCTAAAAAGCATAAATAGCACATTTTCCCATCTTTCGTTACCACGAATTCCGGTTTATTGGTTAATTTCCTCAAACGGGCGAGCTGGCTTTTCGCGGCCCGTGTGATGGAAGGAGAAGTGAAAGAGATGTCGCCGATTCAGATGTCAGGCATTCAGCGCGTTCCGAGCAAGGAGGAGTTCGTGCAGTCGAAAGGAGCTTCTGTTTTCATGGTCTTTCTGGTCATGCTATTTACGTCATCTTCGGTCCATGCCGCCAAGCCCACGGTGAAAATGACGGCGTCACCGGCGACGATTTACGTAGGCGGTGCCTCGACTCTGTCCTGGACCTCCTCGGGCGCCACCACGGCGTCAATCAACAACGGCATCGGCTCCGTGCCGGTCAACGGCTCCTTGGCGGTCACCCCGGCCATGACCACCAACTATACGATTACGGTGCGGAATGGCATCAGATCGGCCACGTCAAGGGCCACGGTCACGGTCAAGGCGGCCCCGCCCGCGGTCACCTTCGCCTCCAGCCCGGATTCGATCCTGGCCGGCCAATCATCGATCCTGAGCTGGACGACCGCCAACGCCACGTCGGCGTCCATCAACCAGGGGATCGGAACCGTCGCGCTGAACGGATCCCGGACGGTCGCGCCGGCCGCCACGACCACCTACACGATCACTGTCAAGGGGGGCGGGGGCACGGTGACCGCCGCGGTCACCGTGACGGTCACCACGGCGCCGCCTCCGATCGCCTCGCTGACGGCCGACCCAGTTTCGATATACCGGGGGCAATTTTCGACATTAACGTGGACATCCGAGAATACCACATCTGTGAGCATCAACAACGGCGTGGGCAGCGTCGACCTGAACGGATCGGTCGCGGTATCGCCCACGATCACCACGATCTACACGCTGACGGCGACCGGTCCCGGCGGAACCGCGACCGACGGGGCCCAGGTCCAGGTGAGCGTCTATCCCGCGCCCACCGCAACGCTGACCGCCAATCCCCAGGCGATCCAGCCCGGGGAGAGCGCGACCCTGAGCTGGACCACGGCCAACGCCGATTCGGTCACGCTGGACAACGGGATCGGCGCAGTGGAATTGAATGGCTCTATGACGGTTTCGCCGGCGGCTACGACCGCCTACACCCTGACCGCCACCGGGTTCGGCGGGACCAAGACCGCTTCGACGATCGTGATCGTCTCCAGCGGCAGGAAGTGCTACGCCTTCATCCCGGACTCGACCGACAAGACCGTGCGCATTATCGACACGGACACCAACGTCCTCTTTAAAACGATCACCGTCAGCGGCACCGGCCTCAGCCTGCAGGGGGTCGCGGCGGAGGAGTCCGGCGTGTATGTCTACGTGGCCGACGCCGGCTTGACCAGCCTGCTGCGGATCGATCCCCTGACCATGACGATTTCCAATACGCTTACGCTGACCGGAAATTTTCAGGGCAAGCCCAGGCACGTGCCGTGGCTCAGGATGGATGTCATGTTTATACGACCAGCAGCGTTCCCTTTTGGGATCCCGATCTGGGGAAATATGTGGGCGACATCTGCGCGATCAAGACCAATGAAAACATTAGCTCGCCCATTCGATTGGTCGAAGTGGAACTTCCAGGCAGAGCCACTCTCGAGGGATTGGCGGTGAGCAGGAATGGAACACGCCTTTTTGTCGCCGATCCGGACAATGGCCGGATATTGGTGTTGGATACGGCGAAACTCCATCGCTGGTACGCGAATCCGGTCATGATGAGCGATGAGTTGGTCGCGACCATCCCGGTCTCTCTTCCGAAGGAACTTGCGGTTTCGCCGGACGGCCAGAAGCTGTATGCGACCTCCGCCGGCTATTTGCATGAAATTGACGCTGTGCAGTTCACCGTCTCGAGGTCCCTCGCCGTTTCCGGAGCGCAATTCTTGAAAGTGAGCCCGGACGGCAGCCGGGTCTACCTGATGTTCGGTAGCGCCCTGACCACGGTCGAGACCGCCGGCTTGACCAAGCTCTCCACGGTCGCCGTCACCGGCATGGGGACATGCTCGGGTTTCGACGTCCACCCGGATGGCGCCCGCCTGTTCTTGGTGGACAGCTATGGGAAGAAGCTGTTCATGGTGAACGCCGCCGACGGTCAGGTCATCTCCATGCTGGGCCTGGGCTCGGCGCCGGTGGCGGTCGGTCGTTTCATCGGCCCGCTGCCGGTGACCGTCACGGGCAATGTCAGGCAGGACGGCAATCCCCTGAGCGGCGTCACCATGACGCTGAATGGTGAGGGCATCCTGCGCACCAAGCTGACCCCAACGGCCGGGGATTTTATCTTCGCCTTGAAGCCGGGCAATTACTCGCTGATGCCCACGCTATCCAACCTGGCATTCTCGCCGGAAATGATGGACCTTCAGGTTTCCCAGAGCCAAACCGGGCTCGACTTCGCGGTCTCGGGCGTCGTGCCGCCGCCGACCGTCTCCCTCACCGCGTCCAAGACCTGGGTCAGGCAGTTTGAGACATTCACCTTGACCTGGGACTCGACTGGCGCCGACTACGTGACCCTGGAATTGCTTACCAGCGACCACCTGCCGCCGAGCGGCTCGCGCAACGACTCCCTCGCGTATACCTCGACCATCATCGCCAAGGCCTACAGCCGGGGCGGCACGGCCAGCGCTAGCGTCATGATTGTCGTCTCATCCGGCAATCCGCCCACGGCCACCATCAGTGCCAATCCCGCCTCCATCCTGCAGGGCGGCTCGTCCACGCTGACCTGGAATGTGACCGGCGTATCCACGGTGACCATTGACAACAGCATTGGCACGGTCGCCGCCAGCGGCAGCAAGGTCGTCTCGCCCGCCGCCACCACCACCTATACCGTCACCGGCATTCGCCCCGAAGGTTATCAGATCACAGCCCAAGCCACGATCGAGGTCATTCCGGTCCCGGTGCCCACCATCACCCTGATCGCCACGCCTGACATGCTGCCTCCCAATGGCAGCAGCACCCTGACCTGGACTTCATCCAACGCCACCTCCGTGACCATCGACAACGGTATCGGCAGCGTGGCATCGAACGGGAGCACGACCGTTTCTCCGACTCAGGAGACCACATATCGGGCAATTGCTACCGGCCCGGGCGGTACGGCCATGGCCATCGTTACCGTTAAAATGCTCGCTGGACATTTGCAATCGATCTGGAGCGGGATGAAGACAGCGATGATAGCTGGCAATGTTGATCAAGTAGCAGTGCAGTTCAGCGATCAGACCCGGAGCAGATACTTAGAGATCTTTAATGCCATCACCGGACAACTCCCCGAGATTGCTCAGGAGATGAGAGAGATTGAGCCGGTCTACTTTGAAAAATTTGGGGCAAAATATCGAATTAAACGAACAGAGGTAATAGAAGGTGTCACATATGATATAACTTATTACATTTATTTCGTTCAAGAAGAAGACGGTTCATGGAAAATACTCAATTATTAAAGGAGGCACTATGAAAGACATAAAGGTTTTAAAGATTCGGATATTTGTCGCGATAGCAACATTTATTGCACTTTCTTTGATTTTTGTAGATATGGTTTCAAACAAAGTTAGAGAAAGTGCATCCGGATGGTATCCAAATCCCATTGAAATTGTTCTATTTGTTATATCTTTCATTACACTTGCCATTGGTGTCTCATATTTGTCAGAAATATTCAGTACGGAGAAAAAATATTCAAAGATATTACTCGGAATTCTATCTCTTATTGTTTTTGTGATTATATTTTTTCCTCAAAAACAAGATTCAAACCCAATAATAGGATGGCTGGCATTTTTGGGATTATCCAGCAGTTCAATTTTAATTTCGGTATTTTCTACATTGGAATGGGCTAGAAGAAAAATAAAATTAAGATGGATGTTCTCATTTCTTTTTGCATTAAGCAGTGGAATTTATGCGTGGCTAATTTTCGCAATGATTTTAAGAGGTTACAACTTTTCCAAAGGCGGACTCCTTTTAGTTGGCTATGGAGCGATTTTATTCTTGATTAACATGATAGGAAATTTATTAGCAATATCTTCTCTGAAAAATATGGACAGGGGCAAAAAATGAAAAAGCAAGCAACTTACTCATTGTTGTTTTTGTTTATATCGCTAAATGCTTTTGCGTGGGGTGGAAAAACTCACAAATTATTAACTTATTATTCTTGGCAAAAATCTGAAAGACTTGGGAATATGGAATTTTTATTGCGGCTGAATCTTGATAAAGGGATGTTAAATGAAAGACTAAGCGATATGAATGAGATAAAAAACCTGGACGAATGGCTCCAGTATGGCGCTGAACATGAAGATGATACTGATAATTTAGGGGGGATTCCTGATCGTTCTAATTATCATTTTCATAATCCATTAAAAGAATGGAATGAAGCTGGACTGAGTGATACTCATTATGGAACGTCAGGTTCCGCAATTTTATGGGCTCAGAATGGGTTACTTCAAGCTGCAACAAACCATAGCCAGGGAGACCGCTCCTGGAATAAAGCCCGCGAATATTATTACAAAGCACTTACAGAAGTAGAATATACAGATTGGAGAAAAAATTATTTTGCCGAGATGTTTAAAGTACTTGGACACCAGGTCCATCTACTTCAAGATATGGCTGTACCAGATCATGTTCGAAATGACACACATTTTTTAAACAATTTTAATTTTACAAATATGAAACATGATTCGTTTCGTTGCATTGAAGGCTGGGCTGATGCAGATGAAAATGTCGACCAATTAAGATTATTTGCTTCTGAGGCTAACCTAAAACCCTTGATTGAGTTATTGCAACCGGTAGATCCCGAGAGTCCGATACCTTTCGCGTTGCTTTCAGATACAAAGCATTATAAAGCTAGCCAGACCCCGCTTGCAGGATTTAATCAGGGTTTGGCAGAATATGCAAACGCAAATTATTTCAGTGAAGATACAATATTCACAGAAGACTATCAGATAGATCACAAGCATTGGTTCCCGCATCCAGCAAAACCCGAAACTGATGTCATGTCATTGGGAATGCCCGAGTATGTAACTGCGATAGATGGCAGAAAGGATTGGATTAAACATGTTAAGAAAAGCAGTGGTGAACCTTTGAATCACCTTGTAGCCGCAGGCTATTATTGTAAATATCTATATTTGACTGAGCAGTATAGGTTTTCATTTTACCTTTCTGATCTTTGCCATGAAGAATATGCTTCCAAACTCGTCCCCAGGGCAGTAGGCTATTCAGCAGCGTTACTTGATTATTTTTTTCGCGGAGAAATTGAAGTCACTTTACCTTCAAGCAATAGTTCCATGATGCCTCGGCGAGATGGTATATATGCTTTTGCAAACAGTTCCGATGTGGGATTTCAAAACATTTCTTTGATGGCGAGAAATATCACTGCGAACAACGAGGAGATGACAAACGGATTTGTTTCTTTGATTGTAAGCTATCGCAAATGTGTGGGAGATCCATTTGTTCCCAATCCCCCAAAACCAAGTGTTGAAAGATTCTATATGAAAACTGATTACAAAAATGCTGTTGATATCCCAAGGGATACCCCCATACGCTTAGATTTTGATCTAACTAATAATCCCATTCCAGTAACTGCCATGGATGTGAATTTGACTCTTGTATTTTATGGTATTTTAGGTGGTGAGCACGCCAATGCTGTAGCGATAGGATTCAAAGATATCGGGGAGCCGACTCCCGTAGATTTTTTTAACAACTCGGACAGGCTTTGTTTCAATGGGAATTCTGTCTCTTATACCGATCCCGATCTTTTTGCAGAAGTTGATAAAAATGGAAATGGTAAAATTGATTGCGATCTATTTGAAATAGCGATTATCCCCCATAAATTAGCTCTGCAATATCTAAGTTTTAATGGAAAGAACGCTGACGCAAACAATTACTTTTACAAATTCCTGGAAGATACTCCGGCAAACCAGCCTGGCCAGAGTTATCGATATTATTATCTTGCAGATGAATATCCAGCTCAAGTGCAAATTAGTATGCCGGTTATAACTGAATTCATTTCAAATCCGCTCATTTCGGTCGGCGATATTTCTAATTGTCGCCCATTTGAACTAAATACGATTGACAAAAGCGTTTCATTTAGAAATAAAATTGTCTGGCAATCCGATGACATATATAACCACGAAAGCAGTACCATTAAAACTTTCAGAGGAATTAACTATTTTAATATTCTAGTACATCCAAACATATCGGTCCCTGTAGGAATGGACTGTGATGTATTTAAGAATTATTAATATGCAGCTATGAATCATGATCGATGCTGGGATGGCGCGAGCGAAGAAAGAGCCGACTCCAGTCTTCTCCCGTCCCCAGTCTGGCTTGTTTTTGATATAATGGAGGCAAGGAGAACGAGCCATGATCGAACAGGTCTTTCAACTGGCCCAGGGCGACGCCAAGACGATCGAGAAAGTCGTCATGGACGAAAACCTGCACTACATGCACATGATCCTGAACCGGGGAGAAGCCCTGCCCGAGCACTTTTCCAACTCGAACGTTTACATGGCCGTCCTGCGCGGCACGCTCACCATCGGCCTGGCCGGGCAGGAGGACCACGTCTACCCCAAGGGCGCCCTGCTGAAGATCCCGGTCGACACCAAGATGAATGTGAGGAACCTGCATGGCGAGGTCCTGGAATTGATCGTGGTGAAAGCCCCGGCGCCGAAGAAATAAAAGCCTGGCCCCTGATCTACCGGCAGCAGTCGGCAATCTCGGCGGCGAAGTCGTCGACCTGCTTCTCTGAGACTGGGTGAGACTGGGGACGGTGCATGAGACTAGGGACGGCGCAAGCATGTGCGCATTTATTTTGAAATGTATTGGGAAAAACTGCAAATGAGGCGGTCAAGGATCACTTTTGAGGGCGCGACTCATCATGTCATGAACCGTTTAATTTGACCTAATATTCCCTTGGCGAAACAAATACAAGAATTAAAGTACCGTCCCCTGTTTCGGTTATTGAATAGAAAACATCACACTCGGATTCAGCTATACAAATCGGT
>JAQVRW010000149.1 GCA_028700875.1 Candidatus Zixiibacteriota bacterium
CCGATAAACGTGACCGTGCCGTATTCGTTGGTATCGATCGCCGATACCGACGTGTTCAGATCGTGTTCCCACGACGTGTAAGTGTAGGCCGCGTCCGCCCCGCTCACCAGGAGGAGGAGGGCGACCAGACAAAACATCCATTTCTTTACCATATTCCACACCTCAATACTCACCCTCGTGCATCGCATTCACGATCCCCCAAACCACCAGGGAAATGAGGAACCCGACAATGAAATACGTCTGCCAGTAGGTCACGATCAGGTCAAAGATCGCCGTATCTCCACCGCCACCGACCCCGATATCGTAGAAGATCATCGTCACAAAATCGTTGAAGATGCCGTAGGTCAGCATCACGACCACGATGGTGATGATCCAGATGAACAAGATATACGCCGGCGAATACCCATCCTGCAGTCGCATCCAATCACCTCCGGTACCGATCGTCTTCACGTCTGAAATTAACCATGAACGCCCAGACCATGATCGCCGTCATGAAGATGACCGGGAAAACGTTCAAGAACATCTTGATGTTATTGGCCACCCCCATGTTCCCGCCGTACTGCTCCACCATGGAATACATGGTGGTGGTGATGAACGGGTGGAAGATGGCGTAGGTAAGCATCAGCACAAAGAGGCAGACCAGGACGACCAGCCACGTCTGGGCCAGCGATCCCTCCGGTCGTCGCACCACCGCCCCGGCCCGATCAAGACAGGTTCGTATTTGGTTTTGTTTGACAGGTTTCTGCATACTTCACCCCTATTATTGATAATGGTTTCGAAATCCTTATAACCATATATGTTCGGATGGGATACATAAGCGTATCTTCTGTCGGACAAAAAAGATGAGGAGTGAGTCAGAAGACCAGACCCCGGATCTTCCGGGACCGTTTCGGCGACGTCACCATGGCCAGGGTATCCCCGATGTGGTCCGCCACCTGCGTCCGCCGTTCGGTTCGCGCCATGGTGACCGTGCGGCGGCCGGCCGATCCGATCCGCCACTGGTTCACCGTGTCCTGATCCATTGCCAGGTGGTTAAACGTGATCGAGAAGACGCCTTTCCCGATCATCTGGTCCGCGGTCGCAATCGGCTGCACCATCTTCCGTATCCCGGTCTTCACCGGTTTTTTCGCTTTCTTCCCGCCGCCCCCCTCGGGGAGAGCAATCCGAGGCAACCGAATCGGGGGCGCCAGAGGAGATGGCGATCGGACCGTGGGGATCACGGGACGGGTCGGGGGGCGCGCTGCCGCAGGCGCTGGCCGAACAATCCCTGGGGAGGCGGTGGCCACCGCCTGCTGCGGCACGACCGCGCTCTGCACCCCGGTGGCCGCCAACGTCGTAGATGTCCGGATATCGGGAAGCAGTTCCGTCGACCGGGCAAGATCGGAGGTGACCCCGAGCATGACCGCCGGTTTGGTCATCTGCGGAACCGCAATATCAATCTGCTGGGTGCCCGGGTGGGTCAACCCGAACGCTCCCCCGGTGCCGAGCATCAGGGCGAACCGGGGAACGATCGACGATGTCGGGTGGACCGGACGGGCGACCGCCTCCTCCCAGAAATACTCCTGAGCAACCCCGGTCCGTTTCGAGACGGGGTGGGACGAGATATCGGTCAGCAACACCTGGCCGCTGGCCGGCGACCCGCCGGACGATGACCCCGCGGCTGCCGTGAGTGCGGGGCGGGGCTCCGGGGCCGGGACGGGGGACACAGGAGCACGGTCCGGCACATCCCGACGCTGTATCGGGTCCACCCGGGCCGGTCCCGGCACCCCGTCAAGATCCTGCACCGGCCCGTCACCGGGTATCTGACGCCGCTTGGTCGCGTCCAGCCATTCCCGGACGGTCGCCAGATACTCCTGCTGCGTCGCTAAGATCTCGTTCTGCACCGGGGGGGTCAGTTTTGCCTGCACGTACTCCCGTTCAGCCTGGATGATCGGAGCCCGATCCTCACCGGTCCGCCGTTCGTATTCACGGACAAGCCGGCCCACCGTGTTACGCGGCGACTGTTCCACCTGCATCCGTTGCTGGTGGAGATCAGTCAGGTAATCTTCAGCCCCTTTCAAATAGGTCCGCAAATTCTGCTGCGTCATGGTCTCGGCAACTTCGGGCACCGCCGTCGTGTGTTTCCGCACATACCGGGTGGGAACGGCACGTAACGTGGTCACCGTGTCCGGCGCAAGCGAGACGATATCGTCGACGAGCGCACCACCCTGCCATACCTGCTGCTTTGCCGGCGATTGTAACATATTGACCGTGGTCGTCAGACCGGTCTCCTCCCGATACAACGCGTCCCGTTGCCGGCTCAGGTGGGGGTCGCGCTGGATCGCGTCCACCCGGGCATCGATCGCGTCGATCGTCTGCACGTCCGACCGCCGGCCGAAGACCCGGTCCCGTATGCTGCGCGGCCGCGCTCGTGCCACGTCGGCCAGCGTCTTCGCGCGCAGTCCCGCCCGCACATCCCGGACCGCGGTCTGCCGGGTCAACGCGCTATCCACCAGATCCCGGGCCGACTGCAACATCGCCCATTCGGGTCCGCCCGATCCACCGCGTTCCGAGATACGCACGTTCTGGGCATACAGGTCCTGGTCGAAATCCGACCAGAGTCGGTCTGGTTCCGCCAACATGCGCTGGTATTCGTGGGCGGCAGAGGTTGCCTTTGCCCGGTAGTAGCCACCGGCTATGTGGTCGGAGATCAGGGAATCGAGATCGTTCTGCATCCGGCCCAGGGTGGCAACATCCCGGTCGAGCGCCGCAAGGTCCAGCACATCGGGATGGGTCGCCGCGCTCTTCCCGAACCCGCCCATCTCAAACTCTTTCGCCCGGGCGGTCGCCTGAGCGCCCGAGAGCAAGTCGTAGAAATCGCTATCGATCCGGTCGGTCAACGTCTGGTGGGTCTGCTGTTCAACCGTCCGGTCGCGTTTCGTGACCGTCGTCAGCGTCGGCCGTTGCTGCTGGCCCCGGTCGGCATACTGCCGCACGTCGTTGACCGGCATGGATTCCGCGATTGTCGGGTGTGCCGAACCCGCGTCCCGCTCGCCGATCCGGCGCATCGCCGCCTGCACCGGTTCCGGCACCACAACCCGTGACGACCCGGACGCATCGTCCAGGGTGTTCACGAACGCAATCACCTGATCCGCGTCCTGCCGGACCGGGCTGCGCCGGAACTGATGGGTGCGGTACACGTTGACCACGTCCGTATACCGGTCTTGTAACGCGCCCCGAACCCCGAACCGGCCGCTAGTATGCAGCGCGTTCTCCTGCTGCATCCTGCCCGACATCCAGATCTCTTCGGGCAGGACCCGGCCAAAGAAATCGGCAGGGTTCTGGAATTTGACTCCATCGATCGTTACCGTCGTCGGGATCTCACCTGGTTTCGCCCCCCGGTTCAGCACCTGCCGGGTGACGTCGATCGGCGCGTCCCGGGCCGGGAACCCGGTTACGGTCGGTTCCAGTCCTTTCGGGCCCAGGATCCGGTCCCCGATCGATACCCGCGGTTTGGCCGCTTCTACCGGATAGAGCCGAAGGATACCGTGCCCCGGATTGATCACCCCGTCAACGACATTCGCCCGATTGATAGTAATCACGGTGGGCGTGGGGCTGGACTCGTCCACCACGCTGACCAGATGACTGACGTCGCCCGACCGTTCCGTCCGGGTGAAGAACCGAATGCCCGGAGTGGCAACATCGATCGCGTTCCCCACACCCTGGATTTCATCTGCACGTCCCGTTCGTCCCGGTCGCCAGGGTTGCCGCTGTCCGGTTTCTTTGCCAAATATGTCATCCAGAGGTATCGTCTGCACCGTATCGTCGACCGAAGTGCCCAGTCTCCGATACACATTCTGGAGTTCCTGGGGAATGACGTCGGTCGGAATCGCCCCAGCCTCACGATACTTCTGGAGATCGACCGGTGAGACCTCCTGGGTGCTCCGTTCGCCCAGTGCCGCTCGCGCTTCCTGTACCTGCCGGGGAATGTCAGACGACGAGTCCATCCAGGGTTTGTGGATGGTCGTCGTCGGTTCGGCCGGACGGTGATACTTTTCCACGTTCCGGAACAGGTTCTCCTGTTCTACGTTCTTGACCACGTTCTGTCGGAACGCTGCGGCAAACGCGTCCGGGTTCTCCGCATAGACGTTGATCGTCGCCACCCCGTCATCCGTGACCCGGCCGCCCATGGCGCGATACGCCTCATCGACCTCCATCCCCCGATTAGTGATGAGCGAGTCAGCGACCGACTTGCCGCCGATCATGTGCGGACCTTCCGCCTCCCGGCTGACCGTGATCATGGCCTTCTGAACCGTCTCCGGCATCCCCCCGAGCACGCCTTCGGCCGAGATGTTCGGCTGTGTATCATCCAGGGTGCGCACCATCTTCCCAACCGAGAACGCATCCCGTACGACGCCGCGTTGGTCCGGGTGGACCTGTCGTATCAACCGTTCCTGTTCGAACGCCTGGAACGGCCGGGATTCAGTGATGCGGCGGGAGGGGTTGAACGTCCGGGTTCCAACCGTAAACCCTTTCGGCGTCACCGCACTCAACGCGCGCGGTCCCGCGACGCCCGCGAGGACGCCGCCCCCCATCTCCGCGATCGCCCCGAACGGGTCGGAGGTGACATAGTGTAATGTGCTCCCGGCGAACCGACCGACCCCACCGGCGGTGATCTTGGTCAGCGTGGACGGCGATTCCATCATGGACACCATCCCCAGAGTGGCGCCCATCGACGGCAGGCTCAATACCCCGGTCCCCACCCCGGCCGCCCCGGCAGCAAACGAGCGGGGACCGTGATGGACGTCGGACGGGTCCCCGACGACCGTATCCCGCACTCCGGCCGCTAATTCACTCGTTTTTTGTCCGGTGAACCATTCTCGGGTCTCCATCCCCACGGTGTCGTCCAGGCCGAGCGCGAACGCTTTGAACTCCGGCATCTCGACGGTGATCCCCTGGTGCTGCGGGTGGGCGAACCCGATATGGGCTTCCCGTGCCAGGGTTGCCGGGGCCTGCATGGCGCCGAGGATCCCGCTGATCGGCGTGGCGTCGACCATGTGCTGGACCAGCCCGTCCTGCTGTTGCACCACGGTCTCGCCCCATTTACCAAGCCCTTCTAACCCGAACATCCCGGTGGCAACGACTCCTCCGACCACCGGGATCTTGGCAACGCCTTGTCGGAACATCTGTTCGTTGAACTGTTCTCCTTGTCGGTCCGCGATTCCCTGGATCACCTGATCCCCATACGTCGGGCCCGACGGTCCCGTTGTCCCGGTCGCCAGATTGGTGTAGGTCTCCTGGGCCGTGAACAACGTCATCCCGCTCGTCTTATCAAACGTAGTCATCCGGTCCCGAAGCGCCTGCGACCGGGCGGTGAGATCGGCATCCGAGATCGCACTGGTCCGGGCATCGGTCGTCAACCGGTTCGCCGCGCTCATGATGGCGTAGTATTCGAGAGCGTTCCGGCTGTTCTGTTTCATCTCGTCCCGATAGGCCGCCGGCATCCCGGCCAACCGGGTATCGATCTCTTTCTCTTTTGCCGCGATCGACTGCTGTAACCAGTCGTCCGTCAACATCCCATCCTGGGTCAGCGCACCGACATCCTGGGAGAGGTCGATGCCGAACAACCGGTTCGTCTCCTTGATCAGGGGGGCGGCCTGCATGATCCCGGACGGAATGGCCTGGTAGTAGGTCTTCAGGTCCGGGTTGTCGAACTGGCCGATCGCCGCGTTCAGCCCGCCGATCCGTTTATCGATCTCGGCCTGCTGCATGCTGTCCCCGTAGTCCTGCAACGTCCCGATCCCGGCATCCACATACTTTTTAACTTCATAGTCGTGGACCAGCGTTTTATACTGCCGGGCAACTGCCGTATCATACTTCCCGACTTCCGTAACCAGCCGATACGCGTCCCGGATCTCGGTCTCCGTGGGATCCCGGTTCTCGGCCTGGGCGGTCGCGAACAACGTGTCGATCCGGCTGGTCCGGTCGGCCATTTTGGCGTAGTCGTCGATATACTGGATTGCCCGCCGTTTATCGATATCGGAACCCCACTGGATGTCGCGTTCGACGACCTGTTTGAGATCGGTCTGCACCTGTTGCGGGATAGTGTCGCTATGGCTCACGTACTGGGTCAAGGTAGCCGAAACGGTCTGCCACGCCGCTTCGCCGTCTTTGATGGTCAGCGGGGTGGCGGTCGCCGTTTGCAACGACCCGTCCCCGCCAAGAGATGCGATCGATGCCTGCGACGTAAAGAGGGTGTGTTCCGGTGGGGCTGACGGCGCGATCGCCACCTCGGGCACAGGTACCGGGCGGCGGCCGGCCAGCATCTCGTTCCATTCGGTCACCGCCGCGTTCCCGGCTCCCGACAGCGGGATGGGGCGGATGTCGACCGGGGTGGCCGGCGACTGCATCATGGCCGTGAGGTACATGGTCACCGGGATCCCGATCCCGGCCCCAAGTCCCACGCCCGGAGGAAGCGGGGTTGATGCCGTCACCGAAGGTGACGGGAGAGCGATCGCCGGCCGGGAGACTGCCTGGTTTGCATCAAGCTGCTGAAGCATCTGGTCCGCGGTTATCGCCGCGGTGTGGTCGAACAACCCCCGGTCGTCATACGACCGGACCATGGTGCGATACTGTTCCTGCTGGCTCTCCGACAACGGGGTCCCGGCCGCCGTCGCGGCCTGCACGATCGAGGCCAGCGCGGTCACCTCCTGGTCCGGCATCATCGCCCGGATCTGTCCAAACTGCGTGTCCAGCGGAAGGGATTGGATGTTCGCGGTCTCCTGATACACCTGATCAAATTGAGTTGCCAGTGCCGGCGACCGGGCATACGATTTGGCAATATCGACCAGGACATTCTCCCGGAGCGCGGGAGCCATATAGTTGACCCGGTTGTCGGCAGCATCCCGCGCGTTATAGAATTTAAGCATTTCCTCGACCCCGGCCGCCGTATCGCCCGGACTGTATTTTCGCCACGCATCGATCCGGGAATCCCCCCAGATCTTCTGCTGGTATTTCAGGCCCTGGGGGTTGTAAAACGCCGACGGCCGGTCAACATACGTCTCCAACAACGTGGACGCCGCCACCGTTACGTCGGGCATCGTCACCGGTGACGTCCCGGTCCGATTGTTCAGGGCCGAGGCGTGCCGCAGATTGTCGGCGGCCGTCAGTGGATCGGTCGTCCCGGCCGATGCGACGGGAGGCGGGGCCAGGATCGCGCCCGCCCCGAACCCGGCCCCGATCGGCAGGGTGCCCAGATTGATATCGGTCTCCCGGAGGAGACCGCCGGCCGCGGCCGACCCGATCGACGGCTGGTTCACCAGCGTCTTCAGCGTCTGGGCCGCCCCGGTCGCCGCCGCCATCCCGTCGGTCGGGATGGTGACCGGAGATCCGGT
>JAQVRW010000150.1 GCA_028700875.1 Candidatus Zixiibacteriota bacterium
ATATATTTGGCCAGCAGGTCTTTGCCGACCCCGCTGGGGCCGGTCAGGAGTATGGCCATATCGGACGAGGCGATATTCCGGGCGGTTTCCAGGTTCTTGGCCATGGCCGGATTGACCGTGATGACCAGCGGAGGTTCGCTGCCGTCGGTTTTGGGTCGCGGAATTTCGGGTTCGGCGACGGTTTTCATTTCCCGGTCGATCTTTTCGAGGTACGGTCTGACGGCTTCTTTTTCGAAGTATTCGCGCGCCAGATACAACAGCGCCTGCCGTCCTCCCTCGCCGAAAAGACCGGACGTCGCCGCCATATATCGGGTTGCGGCCAGTTCATACATCGATCCGATCCGGTTGAACAGGTCGATCGCCCGGTCGAACCAGTCACGGGCCTTCTCGACGTGACCGTAATGATGTTCCAGTTGCGCCAGGATGCGCCAGCAGGCGGCGATTTCCGCCCGTTCGTTGAGTTTTTCGGCGACGGCCAGCCCTTCCTCGGTGTACCGTTTGGCCGAATCGAGCCGGCCCAGACCTAAACAAGCATCTCCGAGTCGGCGTTTGATCTGCGACACCAGGGCCGATTCCGGGGCGATATCGAGGGAGATTCCCAGGCCTTGAAGCAGGGCTTTTTCGGCAGCGGCATAATCCTCCTCCAGCAGATGAATCGTCCCGAGGTATTCGTAGTAGATGGCGCGATCGCGAGGCAACGTATCAAGATAAGGTAATGCTTTGGAAATTATGTCTTCCGCCTTTCGAGTATCGCCCAATAACGCATGAGGAATAGCGGAAACCGTGAAATATATGGCGATGTCTTTGGAACCGACTTTGCATATTGCCGGCGCCAGTGATTCGTATTGACTTATCGCTTCACGGATATTGCCGACCGAGACGTAGATTGTCGCCGCATTGGAACTCATTGCTATCGCCGCTTTTTCCTCACCAATGCTTTGATAAACTTCGCAACATCGCTTCAAGTGAGTAATGGCGCCTTGAAAATCACCAACATGCACTTGTACGGAACTGAGTCGGCACAAAGCTAGGGCCTGACCCGTGGAGTCGTTGCACCGTTTGAAATTCAGATATGCCCCCATGAGCGCTTCTTTGGCCGCCGGCAGATTTCCCAATGACTGCAGGTGCCATCCGTGCAGGTACATGGCCAGAGCATATTTTAGGTTGTCGGCGCCCGCGCTATAGTACGCCAGAGCAAGCTCCAAGGATTTATCGACGTCGGTGTACCCCTTGTTCAATCGGGCATCCGCCAATAGCAAGCTATATAGCGCCTTTTGAGCAGGAGAGAGCAAACCCACGCTTACCGTTACTAATATTTTGAGCGCATCATCGAACTTCCTTTGGCGCAGAAGCTCCCCTGCGATGTGCAGACACTTTCCCAGTGTTTTATCCATGACCGCCTCCCCTCATTGCCGCTCCCTCGCTCCCGCGGAGTCATCTCCACATTCCGCTATTGGTCGTTGATCTCGGTAAACGCCCAATGACTTTCGATAAGTCAAGTTTGTCGCTGCTTTTTTTGGCCATCAGTTGCGAGGCGGCCACGCTATCGGAATCAGCTCTGGGATCAGTCAGATTGGTGCCTTCATGCCAGCCGATTTCGGTCGTCTGTATGATGTAGTCGATGAGCAGACCAAACGGGGTTGGCAGACTGGCGGCAATGAAAGCCGCCGTGCGGTTGAGGGGGGCGAACTGACTCGACCGCCCTTCCCGTTCCGCGCACGACAGCGGCGACGAAAATGCCGCGAAGGCAATCAGCGCCACAACGAAGACGATCCAATGCTTTTTCATAAAATCCTCCCCTGCGGTCCGGGGCCAAAATGGCCGGCCGGGCCGTGGATAAACGGTTTCTTTTCGCCCCCGACGCCCCGAAGAGCGCCGGTTCTTTCGCATGGTTTGTGAGACGGTCTGGTGCCTGACCCTGGCGACGATGCCTCGCGTACGAAGACGAATCCGTTCCCCTCCGTCTCCCCCTGTACTCTCTAACTAATTATACAAATTACCGACCCGTTAGGCAAGACATATAATTATCATTATTGTAAATATATTTTTATACGGAAGACATTTCCGGCACGCCATCGCATCCGGTAATCGGCATCGCCGGATCGGCCTGCGGCCGCAATCCGTCTAACGCGTTGCGGCCCTTTCGGCGCGTCGCTTCCCGGAATTTCCATCATCCCCGTACGCGGTGGTTCGCCCCGTACGAGGCGGGACGCCCCATGGGGTTCACCGTTTGTAGCCGATCGTCTGCAAGAACTTGATGCGATTGACGCGGTCCTCCTCGGTCTCGATCCCCTTCGGCAGGAATCCATCCACCACGCCGATGATCCCGCGCCCCTGTTCGGTCTCCACGATCAGCACCTCGACCGGATTGGCGGTGGCGCAGAAAATCCGACAGACCTCGCGGCAGGCTTTCAGTTCGGGCAGAACGTTAATGGGATACCCGTCGCGCATGAACACGATGAAACTATGCCCGGCGCCGATGTCATAGGCTGTCTTTTCGGCTTTGGCGATCAATTCGGCGTCGTTGCCGTCGCTGCGCACCAGGCAGGGGCCGGAAGCCTCGCAGAAAGCCAGACCGAACTTGATGGTCGGCGAGGCATTGATCATGACTTCGTACACGTCTTCCACGGTCTTGATGAAATGCGACATGCCGAGAATGACGTTCTCGCCGGGGCCCGGTTCGATCGTATAGCTTTTATTTTTCATCCGTCGTCTCCTTGAAAAAGCTCTCCGTCAGACCGGTATTGACTTTGTGGTCGAAATACCGTTCTGCGACCTCGAAATTGAACTTGATCACGAGCATGGCCCGGCCGCGTCCGAGCAAGTGAAACTTCATCGGCAGCCAGTACCCGTCGGGACCGGGGGCGTACCACATCTGCATATCAAGTTGCTTGAGTGCGCCGCGAAGCCTGGCCGGACGGAATTCGGCATAGACCAGGTTCATCCCTTCGGTTTCATACCAATATTCCCCCTCGAGAAGACTGTCTTTGTCTACCAGGCAGTCGGCGACGATATGGTAGCACGCGCGCCCTTCCTTGGTTTCCGTGCCTTTCAACGTGAACTCGTAATTCGAACGATGGCTGGGATAGAATACCTCGGTCGGATTGATATTGGCGTCGCGGAATCGTCCCTCCCGCCGCCGATCGGCATCGTCACGGGCTTGCCCGGCCAGGGCGGCGCTGTCCTGACGAACGCTGTCGAGGTAGAATTCATGGAAGTTCGCCCGGAACAGGGTGTCTTTCATGTAGTCGGTCTTAAGAAATTCCTTTTCTTCCTTGATTGCGCCGTCGCCGGTCAATTTTCGGCTGTACGATTCGACCGACATGGTCATGTCTTTGATCTGCGCCCGCTGAGTGCTGTCGCGGAGATAAACGCCGTCGACGATGATTTCGGTTTCTATCGTTTGGCTTCGGGCGGGCGGGGCGGTCAAGGCCGCCAGCACGGCCGCAACGACGATGAAACGGTTCATGATCCCCCCTTTGGATACTGGATGGTAACGGTGCGGATGCTGTCGCCGCGCACCATCTGTCGGGCGGCGTCCATCCCGGAAAGCACGCGGCCGAAGACGGTATAGCGGCCGTCCAGATGCGGCTGGGGCGACAGGGTTATGAAATACTGCGACCCGCCGGTGTCCTGCCCGGATAGGGCCATCCCCACGGTCCCGGTCAGGTAAGGAAGACGGTTGTATTCGCATCGAATGGCGTATCCGGGGCCGCCCCAACCGTCGCCTCGGGGACATCCGTCCTGGATGACGAAATTGGGCACCACCCGATGAAAGATACGGTTGTTGTAGAATCCTTTTTCCGCCAGGGTGATGAAATTATCGACGGTCAGAGGCGCCTGGTCGTACAGCAGCTCAATCGTTATCGTCCCTCGAGACGTGGTTATGATGGCCGTAGGATTGGCCGGGAAACGCTGGGAAAGGCGGCGGTAATTATTCTTTTCCACTTTCGATCGCGCCAACCCGATCCGATCCCGTCGGTCGATATGGAACCATTCCCAGAGAATATCGATCGCTTCCTTGCGGATAACGCGCCATTGATCGTTGATGGCTTCTTCCAGGGTGGCGATCATGAGGGTGTCGAATTGCCGGTTCCGAAGAGTGTCGGCGGCCAATGTGGCCCAGGCGCCGATAATTCCACGTTTGAGATCATCGGCCATTTTCAACGGGTCACCCTCATAGAGCCGGGCGATATCCGGGATCAGTTCCGTCAGGCCTTTCCGACTGGCTAGATCGATCGCCGTCGTTTGGACAGTAAAATCGGTATCGGATAACGCGGCCCGAATCATTCCCGCACATGCCGTCGTATCGGCCTCGCACGCGGCTTCCAGGGCGGACAGCCTGACTGCCGGAATGGGATCGGAAAGGTAATATCGAAGGCGTTCGACGGCGCGGGGATCGGCGGTTTTTCCCAAACCCTCGGCAATATTTTGTTTTTCCCATGGGGTGGGTTGCGGAAGCGTTTGGTCGATCGTGGGCAGAGCGCCCGCACCTTGTATCATAAGTATCGTTTTGCACGCTGCCGCCAGGATATTTTCTCTGGAATCGGAACGAAGAATATTTTCGGCGATCGGCGCGGCGCCGTTAAACGGTTTTCGGCCAATTGCTTCCAGCGCCAGCGCCAGCACCTTTTCATCGTCGAACCGCCCGATGTTTTGGCCGATGACCGTCGTGCCTTTGCCGCCGAAAGACTCCAAGGCTGTCAGGACATTGGCGACGACCCGGTCGTCGCTGTCGTTTACTCCGGCCGCGAGCATATCAAAGGCGGCCGTATCGGCAGTGCGGCCCAATCCGGCGTAAGCCAACATCCGGTACTCCGGATCGGGGTCACTTAACTCTATGTGGAACAATGGACGTCCTTCAATGCGGCCGCCGCGGGCGAGGGCATAAAGGGCGCCATAGAGAATCTTGCGGTTGCTCGTGGTCAGGCCGATCTGGGCCATTTGCTCCGCCTGAGACCATCCTTTTGATCGCCATAACGCCAGAAGAGCCTGGTAGGCCACCAGGGAGTCGGTGTCGTTTAAAAAACCGGCCAACTGTTCGGCCCGGGTAGAATCGGCCAGACGGCCGACCGCCTCGATAGCGGCAGACCGCGCCGGGTGGCCGGGCCCGGCCAGGATCAGCAGGGTGTCGATGAAACTGGAATCGCCGCACAGCCCGGCGGCGAAGAATTTCGCCTCGGCCGCAACCTCAATGGAGTCAAAAAGATGTGTTCGCAGGCCGGCACGGTACATATCCCCGCCCACGCGCCCGATAGCCAGCGCCGCCCTGGTCCGTATACTCGGCTCCGAATCTACTAACAGTTCATTGATAAGCAGGGAATTATCATTAGTCCTGGAGTCTTCAATATAAGTGATGCGGAACTTCTTGTCCTGGATCACGTACTTTCGCTGCAGGTTGCCGCAGCCACAGATAAGAACGATTGTCGCCAGTAGAACCGCGGCCATCGGCCACCGTTTTTGTCGCCCATCCATACTGATCATCAGGCCTCTTTCCCCATGAATGTACGGCCGTAATTAAGGGGACGGCCCTTCCGGTATCAAGCAGATAATTTCGACCCGTATCGGGCAGGGCGCAATCAACGGGGCGGGAGATTTCTTTTGGAGGGGAAGATGATCACAATCAATAAACGCTTGACAAGAGGGAAGGATGCGGTATATTAATTTTGATGTAAAGGGCTTATGTCTCAATGTCTTACTCGTTGAGCAGATCAGCTTGATCTTTATCAACCGATAGGAGGAAACAAGATGCGCAACAAAGTTTCCGTTGCATTTCTATGCGTCATTTTGATCTTCGCTTTCTTGTCTACGAGTGTTTTCGCCCGCGACGATTACAAGGAGCGGACGACTTACAAACTGAATCGTGGTCCCAAGTACATGATTCCGTTTGAGCGCGCCAACGGGGCGCAAGTGCTTGACCACAAGGACGATGTGTCATTGGCGCTTCTCGGCAAAATGCCGACCACCTCGCCCGGCGTACAGGCCGGTTTGACCACCTATGACTACCAGCATAATGGTACCATGGGTCGTCAGATCGAAACGTTCCCCGGCGTTTCTTATGTCCATTTTGTGTGGATGGCCATGAGCACGTACACCTTCCCCGGCGACCGGGGAATCAAGTACCAGTGCTATAACGCCGACCCGGCGGTCATGGACTACACGCAGGATGCAGGCGGCAAGTGGGGGACGACGGATTATTCGGGATATACGTCGGCCGCGGCGTTGCCCGATGGCCGGGCGATATTCGGTTGCCACGCCGACTATGACGGCAACGATATTTATCTCTCGATGGCCTATACCGATGCACCCGGTTTCCCCGGTTGGGCTCTTTTCACGGGTGAAGTGGCTCGTCCGGATACGGGCGCGTCATGGTATGTAACGGATGAGGAAATCATCTGGCCGATCATGGCCCGTCACAATGCCGGCGGCAACACCACTTCGGACGTGTTGTACATGCTGTCGCACGTCAACGAAGCCAACGAAGATATGATCCTCTACCGCAAAGTCGGCACCGCTAATTTTGACGGTGGTCAGAAGATCGAAACCATCACCGACCTGTCCTATACCATCGTGGCCGACCCCTATTCCAACAACGTGTATATCGTTTATACCGATGATCGTGTCGGTATGGATGAGGGTGACGGCGGCCAGGATGACCTGGATGTCTGGTACAAGAAATCCACCGACCAGGGTGTGACTTGGGGCGCGGCGATTGACGTGTCCAATTATACGGGTGACTCCCTCTGGCGCGCCTATGACGATTTGTCGGCGGTGATTTCCCCCGACGGCAATCTCCATATCATCTGGCCGGCGCGTCAATTGAACGACTCCAACACCTATGAAAACGCCAAGTGCCGGCTGGTTCACTGGTCCACCGATATCCCCCAGGCCCGTATTCTCTCGGAAGCTCGTTACACCATGGAAGAGCGGTGCGATCCGGGCGCCTGGAACATGTATATCGCCAAGCCGTCGATTTCCTGGTGCGATGACCGTCTGTACGCGCTATGGACGCAGTTCGGTCACGCGCGCGAAACCGGCGCGAAGGGCGACTGCTCGCAGGCGGGTTTCGCCAACGGCGAATTGTACCTGGCTGTGTCCAACGACAACGGTTTTACCTGGGATTTGCCCGCGAACCTGACTCAATCGCGGACGCCCCGGTGCGACAGCGCAGAATGCGACAGCGACCATTGGTCTTCGATGACCAGCTACGGTATGGTGTATGACGGCGCGGCCGACACGCTGGATATCCAGTACGTCAACGACAAGGACGCCGGCGGTCTTCCGCAAGGCGAAGGTTCCCGGTGCGTCAACCCAATCATGCACCTGAGAATCCCCTGCCGCGACATCATCCCGACT
>JAQVRW010000151.1 GCA_028700875.1 Candidatus Zixiibacteriota bacterium
TCCGTACTTGATATAATATCCGGCGGTATTGGCGAAGGCGTCGGGATCGCCGTGCACCGCAGTGAGCACAGCCGGATCGCCGGTCAGGTTAAACTGGGTCTGGCGGTTGGTGCGGTTCTTCCTCAGGTAACTGCCGCCTGTTTTCAGCTTCGTCGATGAGGAAATTTGCAATGTGAAATTGAGGTTATACTCCTGATTGGTCTCCTTCAGATCGCGCCAGTACCGGGAGGGCCACCGGTATCCACTGCCCGTGCTCCAGATCGTATCGACCTCGGGATAGTTGGAATCGTCAACCCGCACGCTGCTGATGAATTGGCGCAAGTCCGGCTGTTGTTGTCGGGCATGGGAATTGCCGATCAACCAATCGACCCGGAGGGGCAATCCGGTCCTCAATTGATGACCACCCTTAAACTGCACGGTGCTGATGTTCCGCTCGGTATAACTTAACACGCTGGATTCGCGCCATTCCCCTTCGGTCCCGTTTTCGTAGTTGCGCCCTTTCAGGAAGCGGGCTTCGGATTCGCCGCTGCGATTGTAGATGTAATTGACACCCAGGGTGTGATGCGTCCCCAGGCTGTACGACAAGCCGGCCAACCCGCCCCAGAGGACTTCATCGACGCTCCGGGTATCGGTGTACTGGTCGATGATTTCGAGGTCGGTGGCGTTGCGGGCCACGGAGAACTGGTAGTTGCCGTTATCATAGAACCGCGAACTGCGGGTATAGGTCAGACTGCCGATCATCCCGAGGGAGCGGCCGAAGAGTGAGAGATTGTCTCCAAACTGGAAACCATAATTCTGGTTCAAAGGAATGGTCCGTTTGCTGGGCGCCCAATCGGTGTTGAACGATTGGCTGGCTTGGCGGAGGAATACCGCGGCGGCCGAATCCTTGATGATGGTATTGCCCCGGGGCAGACGATCGAGATTGGCTTGATCGTCGAAAAACGACGGCATCGCCCGGCTGCCGTCGTCCGTACCCAGCCAGTCTGTCGTGCTGGATGATCCTCTCAACACGTCCTTGAACGTCGCCAGGGAATTGGAGGACGTGCCCGTCGTGAATTTCACCGTCCGCTGCTCGGGGAAATCCTTGGTGACCAGGTTGACGCTGCCACCGGAAAAGTTGCCCGGCATATCGGCCGTGAAACTTTTGGTCACGACGATATTGTCAAGCAGGTCCGCCGGAATCAAATCGAGCGGGACGGCCTGTTTATCGGGGTCGGGCGTGGGGACCAGGGTGCCGTTGAGCTGGGTATTGGTATATCGGTCGCCCAGGCCGCGGATGAACACATACTTTCCGTCCGTCGATGCTCCCGTGACGCGGCTGATCGCTTGGGCGGCGGTCCCGCTTCCGGAGCGGGAAATCGCCTGGGAGCTGATGGCATCCTTGACCGCCACAGCGGCCTGACGATCGCGCAAGAGCGCCGCTTCGGTGCTTTGGTTGGCTTTGGCTCGAACGACCACCGTCTTCTGCGATTCGATTGGTCTTTCGGTCAGGGTGATGGTCAGGTCGGTGCCGCCCTTCTTCACTTCGACGCCCTCGATTTGCGTCGGCGAATACCCGATACTGCTGACTACCAGCGTGTGGACGCCGACAGGAACGTTACGAACGATGAATTTGCCGGCGAGATTCGTCTTGGCTCCGGTGGCGGTGTTCTCCAGCATCACAGAAGCCCCGACCATCGGTTCGCCGGTTTTCGAATCCACGACGGTGCCGGTAATCTGCCCCGTTTGGGCGACCGCCGTCGTGAATAACGGTCCCGTTATACACACCATCCACAACACCGTCACACAGAGAGTTTTCCCCACGACGTGTCCTAACATCCTTGTCTTCCCCTGATTTGACATGCTTTCTTCCTTTTTCTGGTCCTTTGTCCTGCGATTCGATCATTTCCCGCCGCGCGGGCGGCGGCCAACGGTTTTTTGTTATCACGGCAAATCAACACTTGGGTTGTTAATTCCGGATGAGGAAGTAGTCATTTGTCCATTCAATTACTGTTTGGTGTCGATAATACCGATGCAGGCAAGGCTTACCGCACTCCCCCGGAATCACCGAATCCATTAATGATAGGGGAAATGGCCATTCGGATTGGGTTCCTGCGGCTATGCGGCCATCGCCGAGGGTGATTTGAACCGGCCCGTTAGAAATGCACCGTCGGTTGCGATCCAAGTCTGATCAGCGAGTACCGTCCGAGCAGGATTCGATTAGCGACGGATACGAATCGATCCGGCCGCAGGCTTTGCAGGCCGTACGGATGCCACAGGCGCTTCTCCCCCTTGCGCGGATACCTTATTGAAATTTTTCTTCTGGGCATGACCAATCTCCCCGTTTGAGTAAACCGTTTTGTCGTCGGTCGTTCACGACTGCCAGCAAATTTGCCCGCATGCGTTAATGCCGGATGAGGAAGTGATATTATTTTCGTGCGAATTTGGTTCAAAACGGCGGGAATACACATGCCCGTTCGCGGCGGAGGCGGTGCAACCGGCGCCTATTGCAGATAAAGACGAACGAAGTTGTTCAGCCGTGTTTGTAATAGTCTCGCCTGGCGTCTAAACAGGGGATGGTCCCGTTTGATCAGGGCGTCCTTAATCCGTTGTGCCAGGACTCGGTAGTAGGCGAATTCCTCACGGATCATCGTCGTCTTGTCGCTAATCTCCGCCGGGATGACACTTTGCTCCAAATCGACCGCCTGGACCAGGAGAGTATCGGTTTCCGCTGTCAGACAACTGTCATCGCTTGCATCCCATTGACTGGCCACGAAATGCTCGACTCTCGAATGGAGTTTTTCGAAGGCCGGGTACGGGGTGGGACGAATCATCGCCGTCGTTGTATCGAGTTCGGCCTTGATGCGGGGCAACAGCTCGGCGATCAAGCCTGAGTCCCTATTCCCGGCCGCCGCGCCGTATTGAATGATATATTTCTCAAGGGTGGTAGTGTGCTTTTTGTAACGGTCGTATTTCTTGCCATTGTGGGATGAATATCCCAGATCGATAAGGCTTGGCAGCACATTCAGGAGTCGAGGACCGGCTTCATATAATGCGTCCCAGCTTCTGGCAGGCCAGGCGGTTTGCCACAATGGTGAGATCACGCTGTCCAATGGGGCCAGATCGTTCTGTCCATGCAAACGGCCAGAGCCAGAGGAAGATTCCTGTGCATACGCGGCTCCGAAGGCAAAAACCGTCAGCAGGACCAAGTACTTCAAGGATTGTCGCATGATATCACCTCTTAAGCTTCTCACGCCGCCCGCCGGGGGACACCCTTTTGCCTGATTTCTCAGTCATCCAGTTTAGAAAGATGGCCGGTTGTGTTAGCGTATGATTATGGACTTGTAATATTTCCTCTCGACGTTGGGGTGCAAAATCGATTCTCCCAACGCCGTCGCGAACCCGATCACCAGGGTCGGTACTGGCGCCCATGGGTCCATATTCCCCTTGACGGGAGGGTTGGAAAGTGCAATAATGTATGTGATTCAAGGCACTATTCGCAACGAGCAGGCGCAAGGGCACGCCGAGAGAGATTCAATGCGGTCACGGCTTTCGGCAATGAGGCGACGGCATGGCAGATGAACTGATCGAAAATCCGATTCTTAACTCACCATATTCCGAACCAAACCGTCATTTCAAATTCGGTGACGAGGGGATCACCAACGAGATTATCGAATCCCGCCGAGTAAGCGCCTATTTTATCCCCATCCCGCGTCCCAAGAAGAAATCGGCGCAGATCGAATTCGAGACCCAATGGACTCAAGACCGGATCAAGGAAATCGACCATGTCAACCGCATACGGCAACGGGTAAATGCCTGGCGGAAAGGAAATTACTCCGGGATAACCCATGTCACCCGCCGGCTTCTGCAATATTGGACCAACCCGGATCGCGGGCGAAAACTGTTCTTCTGCCAGATTGAGGCCCTGGAGACGCTGATCTATCTGCTGGAAGTTGCCAACCGTTATGGCGACGGATGGATCGAAAACGATTTGCGGCAGGCCAATGATTTATCCAATCCCGGGCTAAACCGGATCGCCTGCAAGATGGCGACGGGAAGCGGCAAAACCGTCGTCATGGCCATGATCATCGCTTGGCAGGCCCTCAATAAGATCGAAAACGCACAGGATGCCCGTTTCTCCGATACCTTTCTGATTGTCTCACCCGGCATAACCATCCGTGACCGTTTGCGGGTGCTTCTGCCGAATGATCCTCACAACTATTATGACGAGCGGGATATCCTGCCGGGTGAATTCAAGGGATACCTGGGGAAGGCCCGGATTTTCATCACCAACTTCCATACCCTAAAATTGCGGGAAAAAGTCTCTGCTCCAAAGCTGACAAAGAAAATCCTCTCTGAGAACGGGCAGGACGCGTTTTTGGAATCGCCTGATGAGATGGTGCGCCGGGTATGTAAGTCTCTTGGGAATAAGAAGAATATCGTCATCATCAATGATGAGGCCCACCACTGCTATCGCCACCATCCGGAAATAGACGAAGAAGTGGAAATCCTGACCGGCGATGAGAAGCAGGAAGCCAAGAAACGGGAAGAAGCCGCCCGCGTTTGGATATCAGGGATCGAGGCGATCAAAGCCAAAATCGGCGTCAGGGCGATTTATGACCTTTCCGCCACGCCATTTTTCCTTCGGGGGTCTGGGTATCCCGAGGGTACCTTGTTCGGTTGGGTTGTCTCCGATTTTTCCCTGATCGACGCCATCGAATCCGGAATCGTCAAAATCCCCAGGGTTCCGGTGTCTGACAACGCCATGACCGGAAAAATGCCGACCTACCGTGATCTATGGATTCGGATACGGGAAGACCTTCCGCGCAAAGGACGCCGGACCGGGCCGGTAGGCGGTGAACCCAAACTCCCGCTGGAATTGGAAGCGGCGCTGCACAGCCTCTATGAAAATTACCGGCAGTACCATGAACGATGGGAAAGCAACCTCCAAGCCATTCAGCAGGGCCAAACGCCACCGGTGTTTATCGTTGTCTGCAACAACACCAATGTTTCCAAGATGGTCTATGACTATGTCTCCGGCTGGGAAAAGAAACTCCCGGATGGTTCCTCGGTTTTGGTGCCGGGTAACTTGCCGCTATTCAGCAATGTCGAAAACGGCCTATGGACGGCACGTACCAAAACCATCCTTGTAGACAGCGAGCAACTGGAATCCGGCGAGGCGATGAGCGATGATTTCAAGAGAATCGCCGCCGTGGAGATCGAGGAATTCAAGGCCGAATACCGACAGCGGTTCCCCGGACGCGACACCGAAAAATTGACCGATGAAGATATTCTGC
Organism: Candidatus Zixiibacteriota bacterium; assembly: GCA_028700875.1. Lineage (GTDB taxonomy): Bacteria > Zixibacteria > MSB-5A5 > GN15 > JAAZOE01 > JAAZOE01. The sequence continues at coordinate 5,277 of JAQVRW010000151.1, forward strand.
GCGAGGTTATGAACACGGTTGGCAAGCAGGGGAAGCTTGGGGAACAGATTAAGTGCGTCGTCAGCGTATCGATGCTGACCGAGGGATGGGACGCTAATACCGTCACGCACATTCTCGGAGTCCGCGCTTTTGGCACACAGCTTCTGTGCGAACAGGTTGTCGGGCGGGGTCTGCGGCGGACATCCTACGCCGTTGATGACGATGGGCGATTTGCGCCGGAGTACGCCGAGGTCTATGGCGTGCCATTTTCGTTTATTCCCTGCTCAGGCTCAATTAGAATAGTGACACCCGGCCCGATTCCCACGCATATTCGGGCGCTGGATGACCGCCGCGAACGGGAAATCCGTTTTCCCCGCATTATCGGATATAAGTTCGATTTCTCCGGAGAGCGGTTGAACGCCGCTTTCACCGAGGAATCGAAACTGACTCTGTCCACCAGGGATGTTCCCACAAAAACCATCAGCGAAGATATTATCGGCGACCAGAGCATTCATACGCTGGATGATCTCAAGAATCGGCGGGAAAACGAAGTCGCCTTCCTGCTGGCAAAGCATATTTTGGCCAAATATTTCCGTGACGATGACGGCAACGACCGGCCCTGGCTGTTCCCGCAGTTGCTCGAAATCGCCAAGGGCTGGATGGCGGATTATGTCGTCTGCCAGGACGACACTTTCCCTCAGTTGCTCTTGCTTCAACGCCATGCTCATGACGCCGCCGACAAGATTTATCGGGCGATTCCGCCGGCCACTCCGGGCGCGACCACATTGAAACCGATCTTGAAACCATATGAAACCTGGGGCTCAACCAATTTCGTCAGTTTCGACACCACCAAAAACACCTATCCCACCCAGGCGGACAAATGCCACATTTCGCACGTCGTCGCCGATACCGATTCATGGGAACAAAAGATGGCTCAGTCGCTGGAAGACATGGACGAAGTTTACTCGTACGTGAAGAACCAAAACCTGGGGTTTGCCATTCCATACACGATTGACGGCGAGGAGCACAGCTATATCCCCGACTTCATCGCCCGGATGGACGACGGCCACGGCCCAGATGATTTACTGAATGTGATCATTGAAGTTACTGGCGAGGCCCGACGGGACAAATTGGCCAAAGTGGAGACTGCACGCAAGCTTTGGATTCCGGCGGTCAACAACCACGGCAGCCTGGGGCGGTGGACCTTTATCGAAGTCGGTGATCCGTGGAATGGAAAAAACGCGATCCGATCTCGGCTTTCGCATGCAACCGCAGGCAGGGAGGCCAAGTTATGACATCAGTGCACTATCACGAAGGTCGGTTTCCACCCGCCAACCTGGATTTGCCACGCCTGCTTCCGCTGGTCGGACCGGCGAACGCCGAGCTGGCCCGATATGACGGCATCCTCTCCGCCATCCCCAACGCGCAAGTACTGCTTGCCCCCCTTACCACGCAGGAAGCAGTGCTATCGAGTAGGATCGAGGGAACTCAGGTAATGTTAGGAGAGGTGCTGGAATACGAAGCCGGCGAAGAGACCGCCAGCGAAGAGAAGAAAGTAGACATTCATGAAGTGCTCAACTACCGCACTGCTCTGCGGCAGGCGGTCGCGCAGATGGATTCGCTTCCGCTCTCGCAACGGTTGATCAGGGACGCACATGGAATTCTAATGCAAGGAGTTCGGGGCCGCAACAAAGCGCCGGGCGACTATCGGCGCGTTCCCAATTGGATCGGCCCTGACGGCACGACGATGGATGCAGCCCGATTTGTGCCGATAAGTCCGGAGCGGGTGCCGGATGCTATGTCGGTTTGGGAAAATTACCTGCATTCCGACGCGCCCGACAGACTCATTCAGTTGGCGATCCTCCATGCGGAGTTTGAAGCTATCCACCCATTCCTGGACGGCAACGGCCGCCTAGGCCGTCTGCTCGTGCCGCTTTATCTCGTGGACAAAAAGCTGCTGTCTGGCCCCAATTTTTATATCAGCGCCTACTTTGAAGCTCACCGCGACGAGTATTACGAC
>JAQVRW010000152.1 GCA_028700875.1 Candidatus Zixiibacteriota bacterium
GATGCGCGCCATGGCGATCGATTCATCTTCGATATCGATACCCACTACCCTACCCGCGCGTTTCGCGGCGCAGAGACCGATTGTCCCGGTGCCGCAATACAGATCCAGAAGGGCCCCGCCGGGTTTCGGATCGGCCAACTCGAGGGCGGCGCCGTAAAGCGCCTCCGTCTGGCGTATATTAGTCTGAAAAAAGGTGGTCGGGCCGATCCGAAAGCGAAGCCCCAGCACCGTATCCTCGATATATCCGGGCCCGTACAGGACCCCGCGCACCGTTCCCCGGGCGATATTGGTCAACGTGTCGTTGACCATCCAAACCAGAGTGGTCAGGTCCGGGAATCGCTCGCGCAACGCGGCGACCAGCTCATCCTTACCGATAAACTCCCCCGCGCCGGTGATCAGAATCAACATCCATTGACCACTGTTTTTCCCTTCGCGGACGACGGCGAAGCGCAGGAAACCCTGATGATTGAGGAGACCGTAGACGGGGATGCCCAACCGGACGACCTGATCCCGCAAAAAATTCACCAGGTCGTTGGACCGTTCCGATTCCAGATGGCACCGCCGGACATCGAAAATTCGGTCGAAACGGCCCCGTTCGTGAAGGCCGAACACGAAGCCGCGCGGCGAGATTTCTGGCAGGCAAACGTGAAAGGAAAACTCCATCTTGTTGCGGTAGAAAAACCTGTCGGGTGAGGACCGTATTTCATCTACCACGACGTCTTCAAAACCGCCGATATGCTCAAGGCAGGCGACCACCTGTTTTCGCTTGTAGTGCAACTGGCGACTGTAATCCAAATCCTGCCAGCTGCACCCGCCGCAAACGTCATAATGTTCGCAGACGGGACTGATCCGGTCGGCCGACCGGGTGACCAGCCGCACGAACTGCGCCTGATTGAAATTTCGCCGGGTTTTTGTGATGACCGCTTCCACCCGCTCTCCCGGCAGGCCGCCGTTCACGAACGTCACTTTGCCGTTGTCGTACCCGACCGCCTGGCCGGTGTTGGCCAGGTCGACGATCTCCAGTTCAATGGTCCGCGGCATCATGATGCTCCGTGTCGGAAATGGTCGACGGTGAAATGAGCGGTTGTTCCGGGCACAGGTCGCCTTCCGGTTGAATGGTGGCATGTTCGATCCCATGCTTGTCTTTCAGCATCGCATGGATGGCCCGAATGACGCTCGGAAAGTCGTCGGTTTTCGATTCGGTCAGGGCGATATGACAGGAGAGGGCGGTTTGGTCGCTGGAAATGGACCAGATATGCAGATGATGAACGTCGGCGACGCCCGGAACGGCCAGTATCGATCGGGAAACTTCATCGATATCGATACCGCGAGGCACCGATTCCATGAAAATGCCGCCGGCCTCCTTGAGCACATCCAGGCCGGACCAGAGAATCATCATGGCGATGACCACCGACAGGATCAGGTCCAGAAGGTACCATCCGGAAAAGAGGATGATCACGCCGCCGATGATGACCGCGACCGACGATACGGCATCATAGAGCATGTGCAGATACGCCGCCCGCGTATTGATCGTCCGATTGCGGTCGTGAGACAGCATCCAGACCGACAGCAGATTGCCCAATAGACCGATGGTAGCGACGATCAGCATAACCGGGGCATGGATCGGCACCGGATGGGAATATCGATTCAGCGCCTCATAGGTGATGAACAGCGCGATCGCCACCAGCGTGAGGGCGTTGATAAAGGCGGTGACCACCTCCAGGCGTTTGAATCCGTAGGTCGACCGCTTGGTCGGCGGCAGGTTCGAACCCCAGGCGCCGAAATAGGCCAACACCAACGCGATGACATCGGAGAAGTTGTGTCCGGCATCGGAAAGCAGGGCCAGCGATCCGGAGACCACTCCCCCAACCACCTCGGCCGCGGTGATCCCCACGTTCAGCAGGATCGTCCATCCCAGCCGACGGGCGCCGTGATTGTGGCGATGATCGTGATGACGGCCCATGTATTCTCTCGCCCTTTCCGACCCAGGTACCTTAGTTTCGTAATCTATTGTCCCGGCGGCGGCCTGACAACAGATTATTACGGCCCCTCCGGCTCAAAACGGGAAAAGTCGGCCGTCGAGTCTGGGAGTTTAGTTCTTTTTGGACGATTCAATTTTGACGCGCATTCAGCCGAAAATATACGTATAACCTCTTGACTCACGCCGAGGATGCAATAATATGCACAGCGGCAAGGGGCCAAGGGAATCGCCCGTGAGCCGATATCAGGGAGCAGATTATGACAAGATTTATATCGCTCGTTGCTGCCATGTTTATCATCGTGACGGTGGGCCCTGCGCAGGGAACGCTTTCCTGGGTAAACCTCTCGGACGTCTCCATTCAACAACTCGACGCCGACAGCTACCGCTTGCGGGTGGCGGTCGACTGGGCCGCCGAGGATATGCAGTGGGAATGGGTTCCGTTCGAAGAATACCCGACTCCGCCGCCGATCTCGACCGCCGGCAGTTTTAACTTCTTTTCCATGACCCTTCTCGGTTCGACTCAATATAACCCGACTCAGAACGCCGTCGGATGGTCGGACTTCTGCTACAATGCGCCCGGCCTCTGGCAGGATGAAGCCTACTACAATTGGGGTCCCTGGCAGGCGCAGCCGTTCGATGAAACGGTCTTCGGGTATGATTTCGACCTGGCCGAACCGTCGCTCGGGCCGTTCAGCCTGTCCTATAACGCCACCGTCGATTGGAGTTTCCGGTACGACGCCATCTATCACCCCTATTACCGGGAAACCCATTCCGGCGACTTTGCCGCCATGGTCATCCCGGAACCGGCTTCGTTGATTCTGGTCGGTTTGGGAGCGGCCGCGATAGGTTTCCGCATGCGCCGTCGCACGGTTTCATCGCGCTAGTCCATTCGTTTTCGGCGCAAGAATCACTCTTAATAATTCCCCGGAAAGGCTTTTTCCGGGCCTATCCGGGCGTCTTTCACATCCCGACGTCATGAACAAAATCTGTGCACGGGTCTTTGGCTTCCTGCTATATTACTGTGCGTCCAAACGGTCAAAGGCCGTCTTTGATTATTGGTAACTCCATGGCATTGGGAGAAATGGAAGTCTTCGCATGGAAGTTGCTAACCTTAGTATTAGAGACGTGTTTTTAAATTGATTTCAAACAGCCGGACTGATAATCTATAATGAGAACATTTGGTCACATTCATGGAGGCGTTGCGATGACAAGGCTGTTTGTTTCGACCCTTCTGGCTGCATTGTTGGCCGTCGGTTCGGCAACCGTATCCGCCCAGACGCGGCGGGAATCAAAACCGAGAACACCGCCCCCGCAAACCGGCGCCTGGCAACCCACCATGCTGATCGATTGCCCCACCGCCGGGACCCTCAAACGCGGCAGTTTCATCGTCGGCGTACGCGCCTATCCCAACGGCGGGGTGCTGGCCTCCACCGACATCGGCATGTCCAATCGGTTGATGATCGGCGTCAGCTACGGCGCGGAAGGAATCGTCTCGGAACGTAAACCGGTATGGAATCCCCGGGTGGAATTCGACCTTCGCTTGTCGCTTATCGATGAGGGCCTGGTTTTTCCGGCAATCACGACCGGCTTCTCCAGCCAGGGATACGGCGGGTACCTCGATGATACCAAGCGGTACGCGTTCAAGTCCAAGGGGTTCTTCGTCGTGGGCAGCAAGAATTACCCCTTATACAACTGGCAGGTCGGCCTGCACGGCGGGCTCAACTATTCCACGGAACAGGAAGACGACGACACCAATCTGGATTTCTTTGTCGGCGTCGATACCAAACTGAACCGGGATGTCGGGCTGGTGTTTGAATATGATTTCGCCACCAACGACAACCGCTCCAGTACCGACGTCGGCCGCGGCCATGGATATCTGAACGTGGCCCTGCAATGGTTGTATTCCGATAATCTGGTCATGGATCTAATTCTGAAAAACCTGGTTAATAATCGCAAGGGAGTTTCGGATATTTGGCGCGAACTACGGGTCACGTACGTACAACATTTCTAGACCCGTCTCCCTGGAGGAGAATATGAAACGAACGCTTCGCCTTCTGTTACCGCTGACCATACTGGCCGCCGTTCTCTGGCCGGGATGTTATACCGTCATGATGCATCCCACCGATGACGACGGATACCGGGCCAGCCAGGTGTCGGATTGCACCCGCTGTCATCCCGACTACGGGGAATTTCCCTATGGTCATTATTATTCGCCCTACCCCGATTATTGGTGGGCCTATCCCCGCTATGGCGAATATTACGCCAACCCCTGGTGGTGGTCGTACTATGAGTACCCTTCCACCGGTGATGACGGCGGTGGCGCCTCGGCCGAGGATGATGCCCATCGGGGAACCAAGTTCGACCGCCGCGAAGCATACTATCCCCCGGCCCCACCGTATGTCATACCGGGGAACGGTTATAATAATCGACCGGGCGTGCTGAATTACCCGACCGATATCGGCTCGGGCGACGGTGGCGGTACCGGCGCCGGACGAACGCAACCCGGCACCGGGGATTCATCCACTACGAAACCCGATTCCGGCACCAAGACCGAACAAGGCAAGACAGTCAGGCAAACGCCACAGGAGCGAACTGGTCACAACAACGATGCCACGGTAAAGCCGGATGACACCAAAACCGAGGAACCGGCCAAGGAACAACCCAAGAAGGACGAGGGGAAAAAGAAATCCCGCCGTGATGGAGGAAAAGGCTGATGAGACGAGTATTGGTGGTTCTCCTGATAGTCGGTATGGCGGCGGTCGCTTCGGCGCAGGATCTCGGTATTTTCGAGGAAGTTACGGCCGGAAATTCCTTTGGGCTCGGCGCCCGGCAGATGGCCATGGGCGGGACGGGAATCGCCTCCTCGATGGACGGCGCCGCCTTATATTACAACCCGGCGGCATTGGCTCGAATATATCGCATCGAATTCCAACTGGGATTGACCCATCAGAAATTCTCCAACGAGAGCTCCCAAAATCCCGGCCGGTATGACGGATTCACCTCTCTTGTTAATAAAGCCGATATCGACCAGACCAAGACCCGGTTCGGGACAATCAACCTAGCCGTACCGGTGCCGACCTATCGCGGTTCGCTGGTAATCGCTTTCGGCGCCAACCGCATCATGTCTTTCGACCGGGCCGCACTCAATCACTTGGTAGACGATTCCTTGGGATACGAGTTGGATGATTACGCCAAGGAATTCGAAACCGGCAGCATCTATCTTTACACGGCCGCGGCCGGGGTTGATGTGTCTCCTAATGTATCGCTTGGATTGGCGCTAAACGTATATTCCGGAAAAGACAAATTCGTATACACTGAAGCCTTCCATGACGACGTCATACCGTCGAATTCTTATGAGTACGAAAGTGAAACAACCGAGGACTATATTGCCGCCAGTATCAAGGGAGGGTTGCTCGCCCGACCGAACGCCGACTGGACCATCGGCCTAACCGTGGAATCGCCATTGGACTGGCAGATAGAACAAAATTTCAGTGATTATGAAGGCTCCAGTAAGGTGGAATACGACCTTTCCCGGCCGTTTATCTTCGGCGCCGGCTTGGCCTTCACTCCCGGACGATTGACATTGACCGGCGACGCCGAATATGCCGATTGGTCGCAGACGTCGTATAACGACAATCCGTTCATGGAGATCGACAACGATACGTTGAGCTCGTTGTACCGTGATGTTCTCAACCTCCGCGCCGGGGCCGAGTACCAATTCCCCGCGCAGGGCCTATCACTTCGCGCGGGAATTTTCAGCAATCCGTTGGCGTATGACTCCCGGTTTATCGAAGATGACCAGTTCGGCTACAGCCTCGGAGCCGGTTGGCTGATCGACAAGGTGATCATGCTGGAGGGAGCCTTCGTGCACGGCAGCTTCACGCGGTTATATACCGGGCCCAATGACTATTCGGTCACGGCCAAAGACAGCTATTCACGGGTTTATTTTACGATGTCGTACCGCTACTAGGAGCCTGTTGGAAAGCCTTTTGTTCCCGGCCGATTCTCATATCGGCCGGGATACTCCATTGAATAGCAGAGGACGTTTTTTCAATATTCCCCAGTCCTACCCCTCAATCTGTTTCCACTGATTGAGCACCGACAGCGCAAAATCACCGACCGCCGCCGCCACCTTGGGCAGATACGCCTTGGCCTGCTCGGCGTCGAAGTTGGGATACCCCTGATCTTTTTCGTACAGCAAAACCGAGCCGGGCGACGGAAAGACATCCGCGCCGGAATTGATCAGATAGGTCATGGCTTCGCTGTATTCCGCCTTGTCCACCAGGGCCGGATCAAGCGCCTGCATACAGGCGGTTTCATCAAGTGCAGCGTGTCCGCCGGCCTCGCCGAAAAATTCTTTCGTCAGATCGGCGACCAACTGCCACCAATGGATGACGGCGATATATGCGCCCCGGCGATAATGGACGTCATTGGCGGCATCCTTGAGGGCCGCGTTGTTGCCGCCGTGGCCGTTGAAGATGATAATATGTTTGAATTGATGATCGGCCAGCGAGGTGAGGATGTCGGTGACGAAAGGAACAAAATGTTCCGGTCGGATCGTGACCGAACCGGGGTATTGATACAAGGAGCGGGTGATGCCGTAGTTGAGCGTCGGGGCGACCAGGGCGTTCAGCCGTTCCGCCTGCGTCCGGGCCAGATGTTCGGGGATAAGGTTGTCCGTGCCCAACGCGGCGGCGCCGTGCGCCTCCACGGTGCCGATCGGCAGCAACACGGTGTTGATAGTATCGGGAACCAATTGTTTGACCTTGGTCCAACTGAGTCTTTGCATCTCCCGTTCCATACGTCCTCATAAAAAAAGCGGCCGTGGCCGCCTTGGTGGGAAAAGGTTATTGAAAGCGGCTGAGAATCCGGCCCAGGACGCGCTCCGTCTCCCGCGCCGTTTCCTCGTCGCCGGTAAGCCGGAAATGATTGATATCCCTGGCCAGGTATTCCATATCCTCGGGATGTTCGACTGCGTACCAAATTTCGTTTTCCTCCCAGGACAACCCCATATGGTCGATATGCGAGGAAACTTCGGAGTAGATATTGGCATGACGCCAGTCGAAGTCCGCCAGGGGGACATTATAGCCGTTGGAAAAGCCGATCAAATAATACCGCCCCTCCACGGTCGGCCCGAACACGACATCTTTCTTGTCCAGTATTTTGAACGCATTGGCGATCATGTCGGGCGTCAGCGTGGGTGTGCGGCTGCCGATGAACACGACCTTATTGTACCCGTTGTCGAAACAGCGCCGCAGCGACTCATCCATCCGGACTCCCCAGCGGCC
>JAQVRW010000153.1 GCA_028700875.1 Candidatus Zixiibacteriota bacterium
AAATCCGCATTTGGGACAAGCGGCCTAATCCATAGTGTCCGCTCTACAACCAAGAGATGGTCAAATTCGCATGAAAGGACAATGTGATGTTGCGAAACTGTAGAATAGGCACAATGACATTGGCACTATGCGCCATGGCATTCCTTTTGTCGGGTTGGAGCAAACGCGGTGCGGTCAATGTCGAAGACGAAAATGCCATTTCTTCATCAAAGGCATATCGGATGGCAGTCAACTATACCGGATTCGGTGATACTGTAACGACACCGAAGACTGCATGTACGGAATTGACAGTGGTGGAAGATACGACAACGCCGTTTATGTGGGCGGAATTGCGTGGACGTAAGGTATGGAAAATAAGCCTTCGCAATGTTGAAATCGCCAGAGGGGGTCATAAAGGCACACGAGATTTTGAGATTCTTCTTGATTCGGCCTCCAACCAGCTATTGAGCATTTTTTCCATAGACGCCAATGCCGGAAGCGCGGACACATTATCAGAATTGGGCGGATCTGTCGCCGCAGATTATATGCAATCGCGAGGGTTTCGTTTCAATGGCCTCCCTGATGGCCCACCCCCCATAACCTTTGCGCACGCCCTTTCGGCATGTATAAAGAATCCTGCCAGGTCCAAAATTATCAGGGGAATACTTGTCGATTACTCTGTCAATGGCACCCGCGATTCTCTCATATGGATCATAGTCTTACATGGGACCGATACACCGTTACTGGCAAGTGGCAAGGCGGAATCGCTTGTTCCTGAGAATCAGCGAAATTCAATATGGAATGCGGTGGATGCCACAACAGGCAAATTGAAGTATGTGACAAATGCCCCGTTAAAGGTTATAGACGCGAAAGAGTGATGGGCGGCATTTTATAAAACGTGGAAACGGTCAACATATATGGAGGAGATTTTCGCCCGGAACGAAAGCGGCGGCTGGGTTTCGGTCGCCAAATCGTTCCCGCGGCTGGTCAAAACCGGGCAGTATTTCGAATTGTCCGAATACATTGTCGGCAACCGGCTCGCCTTGCGGGTCGACTATCACGACTCGATCGCAGTCGATTACCTGCCGTTCCACCTGTACCAGCCGGTCACGGTCACGCCCCGCCCGATGCAGTTGGTCTCCGCCAGCCATAACAACGGCAGCGACGTGACCGCCATGATTGCCAATGACCAGGGACCGGAAGTGGTGGTCAAGCGCGGGGAAAGGCCACCCGCTGGCATTGACCGCCGGAAAGCTGACCGGGAAAATGTTTGGTCCGGGCGCTCAGGCCGACTTTATCCAGAGCGGCCAGGGCCAGTTTGCGCCGCTCCGCGTTGGACATCCGCCGATACAGCAGCGGCACCTCGACGTTGTCGACCACCGTCAGGGCGTTGATGAGATGGTAGCTCTGGAACACGAACCCGATCTTCTGGTTACGCAACCGCACCATCGCCCGGTCCCCCATGGCCGCCACCGGCTGGCCATCGACTTCCATCCCCCCCTTGCTGGGGATATCCAGAAGACCCATGATATTGAGCAACGTGCTCTTGCCCGACCCCGACGGCCCCATGACCGAAGGAAATTCCCCTTTCCTGACATGGATATTGATGTCGGTCAGAGCCAGCGTCTCGATCGACCTGGTGCGATACACCTTTTCGACATTGTTCAGTTTGACCATATCCGTTTCCTTTGCTCCTATAGTACATGACGTTATTTTCACGGCCGGCTAGTCCGAGATGGACACCTCGCTCATGTTGAGATAGCTTCTCATGTCCGAAATAATCACCTCGTCCCCCGGTTCGATATCTCCCTGGAGTTCCACATAATCGGAATTGGAGGCCCCGGCTGATACTTCCCGGCGCACGGCCTTGTTGCCTTTGACCACGAACACCTTGCGATCCATCAGGCCGTCGTAGAACGGACCGTTCTTGACCCGCAGCACGTTCGGTTTGGAAGCCGTCACCACGAAGACATCGGCCCGCAGATTGGGACGAAGCGCCTTGTCGGCCTTGTTGTCCAGGGTGACCAGAAAGGTCATGACGCCGTTTTGCACGGTGGGATTGATGGAGGCGATCCGCCCGGACAAATCGCGGTCGTTGATTCGAATCCGCACCGGGCCGCCGGAAATCAGCTTCTCCGCGTGGACATCGGAAATCTTCGCTTCCACGCGGAACCCGCTCAGATCGGCGATCCGGGCGATCACATCTCCGGGATTGACCGAGGCGCCAACATTCTCGTTCACCCACGTCACCACGCCGTACCGATCTGCCTTGGCTTCCGCCAACGCCATCTGACGGCTGGTTTCATCAATGGTGTTTTCCTGGATTTTGATTTTAAGGTCCAGACCGTGGCGTTCGGCCTGTGACGCCGCCTCGTTGTTCTTCAACTTCTCGTTCAACTGCTCCAGCTCCTTTTGGGCGATGGACGCGTTCAATTCGGCCCGTTCTAATCCTTCCTTGGTGCTGCCCCCGATTGTAAGCAATTTCTTTTCCCGATCAAGTTGCGAGGCCACGAAACGGGCCTGCATTTCCTTGATACCGTATTCCGTCTGCAACTGCTCCCGCTGTTGCTGCAACTCCAAATCGCGCCGCGCTTTTTCGTTGCGCAAAAGCTCCAACTCGTTCATCAGCTTGGTGTAGGTAAGCCGGATCGCTTCCTGGTTAAGGCGCAGTATCGCCTGGCCTGTTTTGACCATATCGCCCGAACGAAGATAGACCGTATCGATCTTGGATTGAATCGGCGAGGTGATGGCCTGCTCGAAATCGGGGATGATCACGCCCGATGCCGTTATGGTCGCCTCCAGTGGGCCCATCTCGGCCACCGCCGTCCGCATCGAACTGCGACTGACGGATCGAGAGATAAGGGAACTGAAGACCCACAAGGCCAGAAGCACCAGAATCGAAATTGAGGCGATCTTCGCGTATTTCCTTCGCCGATTCTTCCTGACGATCTCCGGTGATAACTCCCGATCCATACGCATCTCCTTCTGGTTCGACAGTAGAGGACATATCAATTCCCTCGCCAACCGCCATCGTGTTGTCTCTCAACCTATTGCCGATCTGTCGCGGGATGCGACCTGTCCGGAATCGGACATATTGTTCGATAACACCAACCGATATCGCATGGTGAAGCCGACACCCGGCCCGAGCGTATGCGATCGCCCCGCAACAAAAGTGCCGGTCGATTCGTCAAGGAACCATAGGTCATTATAAATGGAAGGAGCGGTCGATGGCCGGGGTAGTCAATATCGCGAATTGCTTCGAACAATTTGCCGATACCTTTTCGCCCAAAATTGTTGGGGAATTGAACGGGCAACATATCTTACTCGTCCGGTGCGAAGGAGACAAAGTCCCGTGGCATACGCATGACCGGGAAGACGAGATGTTTCTTGTGCTTGAGGGTGCTTTGGATATCCTCCTACGAGACGCATCGGCAAAGATCAATCCCGGTGAATTCTATATCGTGCCGAAAGGGACGGAGCATCGCGTCGTTCCTCAGGGGCATGTCAAGCTGTTGTTGTTCGAGCCCGCCGGCATCGCGCATACCGGGAAGGTCCGGGCGGAGATAACCAAAGATACATTCGATCGCCTGGAGTGAGGCGCTTCGCTCTCAGAGATAAACACGTCGTGGAATTCTCTTGGCGGGCGAGTCCGGTGACGACCTCGTCACCGGACCCCATGATCCATAAACAGCAGCCGAATCAAATCAGCCTACAGCAATCCGCGCCTTTTGAGGAACGGTTCGACCGTCGGTTCGTGGCCGCGGAAACGCATGTACAGCGTCATGGCGTCCACGGTACCGAGTTTTTCCAGGATGTTCTTGCGGAACGAAGCCGCGGTTTTCTTATCGAATAACGAGGTTTCCTTGAAAGCGTCAAAGGCATCGCCATCGAGGACCTCCGACCAGAAATAGCTATAATATCCAGCCTCGTAGCCGCCGTGGATGTGCGTAAAATAGGTCGAGCGGTACCGAGGCAGGATTTCGGGAATCAGGCCGATATCGGCCATGGTCTTTGTTTCGAAATTGGTTACATTCACGTTCAGGGCATCGCCCAACGAGTGCCAGGCCATATCCAGGATAGCGGCGGCCACGTATTCCACGGTTTCGAAACCCTGGTTGAACTGGCGGCTATCGTTGAGTTTGTCGACCAGAGCCGTCGGGATAACTTCACCCGTCTGGTAATGTTTGGCATAGAGCTTCAGCAGTTCCGGCTCCAGGACCCAGTTTTCCATGATCTGTGAGGGCAGTTCCACCACATCCTGGGGCGCAAAGTTGGAACGGTAGGTACCATTGGCCAAAAGGGTGTTGAGCGCATGACCAAATTCATGGAAAAGGGTTTCGACCTCATCAATGTTGAGAAGCGATGGCGTGTTGGAAGTGGGTTTGGTAAAATTGCAGACCAACGTGGCAAACGGGATGACTCGCTTGCCGTTCTGATAGAACGCTTCGCGATATGATCCCGACCAGGCGCCGGCCTGTTTGGAGTCGCGGAAAAAGGGATCCATATATAAGATACCCAACAGACGCCCGTCTTTTTCCTTGACCTCATACACCTTGACCCCGGGATGATAGACCGAGATATCCTGGCGTTCGGTGAATTTCAAACCATAGAGTTTTTCGGCCAGGGTGAACGCGCCCATCCGGACGTTTTCCAGCTTGAAGTAAGGGCGTAGCGCCGAGTCATCCAGGTCATACCTGGCCTTGCGCAGTCTCTCGGTGTAGTACCACCAGTCCCAGGATGACAATGCAAAACCGCCCTGTTCGCCGTCGATTATGGCCTGCATGTCGGTCACTTCGGTTTTGGCCCGCGCCCGAGCCGGTTTCCACACGCGCATCAGGAACGCGTTGACCGTTTCGGGAGTCTTGGCCATGCGTTCTTCCAGATAAAAGGCGGCGGGCGTCGCATAGCCGAGCATCCGGGAACGCTCCTCGCGCAGGGTGAGGATTTTTTGCAGGATGGCTTTATTGTCGTGGTCGTTGTCGCGATCGCCGCGCATAAAATAGGCCGTATAGAGCGCCTGCCGCTGATCGCGCGCGGCGGCGTATTGCAAAAACGGGATCCAGCTGGGCTTCTGAGTAGTAAACACCCATTTACCGGGCAGGTTCATCGCTTTGGCCTCCTCTTCGGCCATAGCAATGACGCCGTCGGGCAGACCGGATAGATCGGCTTTGTCGTTGATGATGATATACGAGTCGTTGGTTTCGGCCAGCACGTTGTCTTCGAATTTCAATACCAGCAGGGCGTGTTCGCGGTTGATATCGCGAAGGCGGGCCTTCTGCGTGTCATCCAGCAGCGCGCCGCTACGCAGAAAACCGCGAAACGTATTTTCAAGCAGAAAGAGCTGCTCTTCCGACAGCTTCAACGCGGCTCGCTCATCGTAAACCGACTTCACCCGCGTAAACAGCTTCTCATTGAGGGCGATGTTATCGTTATGGGCCGACAACAGCGGCGCCATCTGATTGGCGATCTCCTGCCTTTCGGGACTGTTGTTGGTTCCCAACAGCGAATAGAAAACGGCAGCCACGTTGTCCAATAGCTGACCGGACATGTCCAGGGCCACGATAGTGTTGTCGAAGGTCGCGGCCTGAGGATCATCGACGATGGCGTCGATTTCGGCCTGGTGCCGATTGATGCCCTCCTGAATCGCCGGAAGATAATGATCGATTTGGATGCGGTCGAAGGGCGGAGTTTGGAAAGGCGTCGTGGGGGTAACCAGAAACGGGTTGTCCTGTGCCGCCGCGGGCAGACAGAGAACCGCCAGCAACAAAACCGACGCAAGGCTGAATATATTTCTTCTCTTGGTCAAAATATAACACTCCTCTAGGGCTGATGTCGGCGTCATTATAATAGTATACGGCCTTTTCAGCAAGGAGGTTCACGAGATCACCTGCGTTTGAACACAAAAACATGTCAGGCCGGTACGGCGATCGAATCCAGGGAAATCTCTAATGTCCGGATGAGCGGAAATATGGGGACGCCATCGACGAGTATCGCGCCACCCCATACGTTTTCGGGAACGATGCCTTGCGCATACTTGCGGACCGCATCCTCCCAGGATTGCTCATCGGGCAGGCTTTTTTGCATCTCGTTTGCCCTCAGAAATCCGAGATACACGAGTATGACTGGGACGCCGAGAGAGGCCAGCTTCCAGCTCCACGCGAAGCGGTTGCAGAGCTGATAATGGTTTTCATGCGATAAGCGCCAACCGTCCTTGATCACGTTGAGCGCCCGGTTGGCTTCTCCAATGGCCTCGCCTATTCGCTCGAAATTCCTCTCACTACCGACGCAACGGTCCTTTGATTTCAGTTCGTCAAGGTGCGCCTTGGCTTCAATCAATAGCAAGCCATCCTTGCCTGCTATGGTGCAGGTGCTGGCGAGGTCCCAGTTCGGGGTAACTGACACGGAATTCGCTGTGGCTAACCACCACGACTCGAGGACCCGTCTATATCTGTCCACGGGGAGCAGGCGCGGCGCGTTGTGTAACTGAGCTTCCTCGACTTCTTTAAAACCCTTCGGCATCCAATGATCATCTACCGTTACCAGACCGTAAGGAGCAATCAACGAGGTAAGTCGCTCGGCGACCAGTTCGGGCGAGCCTTCGGTCAGCAAATGACAGCGGGGTTTGCTACCTTTTCGTTGGTTCCGTTGTAATCGTTCCAATAGAGCGTTCATGGGCGGGATACCCTTTCCGGGGATACGACCCCTATTTGATTGGCCAGCGTGAGTTGACTTTGCCGGCCATATTTGTTTGCTTTATGTATTGTATCGGCAAATAATCGCGTTCCTGCAATCGGACTCGATTTCCCCGCAAGAAGGCGGCCTGCCTTTGGGGGAGGGATTCCCTTCAAGTGGGATTGCGAATGATCTGGTTACTTTGAATCCGTCCCTGTGCCGACCCGAAACGATCCGGTCCCGGGTGGTTCCGGGAAAGTCGATGAGCGTGACGAAACGGCGTGAGAAGAATCCGGACTGTCGCTGGCTACTTGTTCTTCCCGATGATCGTATGATACATCATGAAATTCGTCGGCATCTTCCGGCCGAATGGCGCTCCGCCCGTAACGACCACGGTATCCCCCGCTTTCACCAGCCGGTATTTGTGCCCGACCGTTTCCACGATCGCCTGAAGGTCCTCGAATGACCGAGGCTGCCTGGCCAGCACCGAATAGACACCGCGATAAACCGCCAACCGTGTCAGCACCGATTTGTCATTGGTCAGCGCCACGATAATCTGCGCCGGGAACTG
>JAQVRW010000154.1 GCA_028700875.1 Candidatus Zixiibacteriota bacterium
ACGGCGGGACGAGGTGCAGGCGCAGAAGATTATCGATGCCGACGTCGAGATCGACCGGATGGAGGTCGAAATCGAAGAGGATTGCCTGAAAGTCCTGGCCCTGTACCAGCCGGTGGCCGTGGATTTACGCTTCATCGTCTCGGTTCTGAAAATCAATAACGACCTGGAACGGATAGGCGATCTGGCGGTCAATATCGCCGAGCGGGCGATCTTTCTGGCCGCACAGCCGCGACAGTATGACCCGCTGGATATTCCTCTGATTTCGGAGAAGGCGCAGGTCATGCTCAAGAATAGCCTGGACGCGCTGGTCAATGCCGACCTGGAACTGGCCCGGGAGGTTTGCGCCGCCGATGACGAGGTGGACGTGCTCAACCGGGGTATGCACGATAAGGTGCGGGCGGAAATTCGCAAGAATATCGAGGTTCTTCAGGGGGCCTCCCAGGTCCTGGATGTTTCCCGTTTTCTGGAGCGAATCGCCGACCAGGCGACCAATATCGCCGAGGACGTTATTTATATGGTGGAAGGACAAATCATCCGTCATCATCACGAGAGCCACCAATAACCCGGCCCGGATATAGGGGCGGTTCACTCGGCGAGGCTGTCGGACCCGCCTGCGAAGGGCGGAAACCGGTCAAGAAACGGCCGCCGGGGCCGATAAAACCAACGAAAGAGTAATAAACGGACAAAGTTGAAGCCGCTGTCAGCAATATGCTATCCCCAAAAGAACGATTGACTTTCGGCCCCTTTTTCCGTTTATTATATGGTTGAATTTGGAACAAGCCTTAATACCCTCGGGGGCGTGCTCCGAAGTAGTTTCGAGGGAAGCAGTTTTCGGGTCATAAATGTAGACCCAAGGAGTATTACGTGAGTAAAGGTACTGTGAAGTGGTTTAATGCGGAAAAGGGGTTCGGATTTATCACCCCCGACGATGGCGGCGAGGATTTGTTTGTCCACCACACCAACATCGCGATGGAAGGCTTCCGGTCGCTGGATCAAGGCCAGAAGGTTGAGTACGAAGTTGGTCAGGGACGCAAGGGGCCTCAGGCGAACAACGTGCGCACATACTGAAGCAAAACCACATATGAACTCGATAAGTCCCGGCCGACCACCGGGACTTTTTTTTGGGCGCAGATGATTTGCCCCGAACGCCCCCCAAAAAAGAACCCGGCCGATATGGATATCGGCCGGGCACAGATTCTCAATTTGCAGGTGTCAATGGAAGGAGACGGGGTTTGATTTCGTCTCGATCGTTTTGTTGGCGGGGCCGGTCGTCTTGACTTCCGCGGGGCCGCCGCCGGTCGGACGGGAACCGGAAAGCGCCCGAATCCGATATTTCACTTCCACCTTTTGGCCTTTTTCCAGACGACCCAGGTCGAGCCCGAGGCGTCCTGTCACCGGATCGGTGCGGAACGACGCCGGTTTGCCGTCGACCGACGTCGAGCCTTCCACGATTTCCGTACCGGCTGGAAGATTATCGGCCAGGACGGCGTTGTCGGTCGCGATCAGGCCGGTGTTCTCGACCAGGATCCGGATTTCCCAGAGATCATCCAAACCGGCCTCAAGCGGTTCCGGCGGGGCGGTCAGGATCGTATCCCAGGCAATCGGGACCATCTCGAGCATGGTGGAGGCGGACCATTGGTCGGCGGTCAGGCCGCTGAGGTCCACTTTCCCTTCCAGACGGCCTCTCAGGAAGACCTCGACCCGGCGGTTGCGCTGCAAAGCCTCGGGGGTGCGGCCGGTGTCGCGGGGACGGGTGGCGGCGAAGCCTTCATAGGTGATCCGGGTGGAATCGATGCCACCGGTCTTGACCAGCCAGTCCACGACCGACTTGGCCCGGGCGGTGGACAGCTCCCAGTTGGAGGGGAATTCCCTGGTGTGGATACGGCGGTAATCGGCGTGCCCTTCGACCTTGACCGGGGCGCCGTCGTATTTCTGCATCGAGTCGGCCAGTGTGGTCAGGACCGGAATCGCCTCGGGCCGCAGGTACGCCTTAGAGGTTTCGAACAAAGCTCCAATCACTTCCAACGAGATGTCATGAGGCGGAATCCGCTTGAACGGTCCGACGGAAACTTCGGTCGGGGCGGAGATGATCGGTCCCTGTGTCTGGTTCGCTACCAGTTGGTCGCATTCCAGGTGAATCTTGTTGGTTAGGAAAGCCCTGATGCCGGGAGCCAGATCCTGCAGTGAATAATAGACCGACTGGGCCATTCGCTGCTTCGCGACCGTGAGGTCATAGGTCAAAATATTGTTATTCTGCGTCGGGATAATCGACTGGTTCTCATGGATGATCAAGCGCGTTTCCGACGGGAACGAATCGATAACCCGGACACGGGTCGGGTCGATGCCGCCGTTGCTCTTGAGGGTGATTTCGTAATCGATCAGGACGCCGGTGGTGTCGGCTTTGCGCGCGGCATTCATCCGGGCGGTCTTGGTCACCTTGACCCTGGGGACGACCGAGGCGTACTTGGCTATCACCAGGCGCGGAGCTTCGGGGCAGATCGCGAAGGTGACGTATGATTCGCCGTTCTCATCAACGTGAACCAGGACCGATGACGATTCTTCGCCGGGAAGAACAAATCCGGTCAGGTCGCGCTCATCAAGCGCCACTACCCGTTCGCCGGCGCGTACGGCGCTGAAATAGAACATCCCCTGGTTGTTGACCCGCGACTGGGAACCGTCATCGAGATAGACGTCCATTCCGGATGGGATGGTGTCGACATCCTGTATGCCGTCGTTGTTGCAGTCCACGATGACCTTGCCGCGAATCATGCCGGTCAGAGTGGGTGTAATCACATATACGGTTGCTGTCGCCTTGGGCGAACGGATCGTTTCGTTGCCGCTCTGCGCCTCTGCCCAGGCGGTGTTTTCGGCATTACCCGGACTGACATTGGCGCCCAGTTGAACCATATACCGGATGGTTATTGTCTCACCGGCCGGGACGTTGCCCAGCGACCATTGATATGGGTTCTGCCCGCTCGGATCGGCGGCCGCGCGGCCGTCGATAGTGGTCGAACCGGGCATATAGATGAAACCATTCGGCATGACATCGGTGAGCACGACCTGATGCGCGGTGACATCGGCGGAGTTGGTCACTGCGATAGTATATCGAATCATTCGGCCGGTTTCGCCGGTGGGCGATCCGGCTGTCTTAGTGATGGTCAAAAGAGGAGTCGTCAAGGTGACGTCGGCCGATACCGGTCCGTAACTCACCGGGCTGCCGGAGGCATTGGTTCCGGTCAAGTTGGCCAGATTGGTGTAAGTCCCGGCCGGGGTGGTCGAGGCGACGGCCGCCCGATAGCGAATGGTAACCGTTCTGGTGGCGGGGATTGTCCCGACCGGAATGGTCAGCGGATCGTTGTTTTCAACGTCGACGATGGCACCATCGACCGTGACCGAACCGACCACAAGACTGAAACCATCCGGCAAGTTATCAGAAAGCGTTGCTCCGATAATCGCGCCGGAGCCGCGATTAGTCAACATGACCGCATAGGTGATGGTATCACCGGCGGTCGCTCGCGACGGATTGGCGGTCTTGATCAGGTAGCCTACGGGGAACCTGATAGTCACGATCACCGGTTCGGATATCATCGCCGGGAGGTTATCTCCGACGGCGACGGCCGCGTTGGCGATAGTCTCGAGATTGACGACTTCATCGTCAAAACGAACCCGGAACCGAAGATCGCCTTCGGCTCCCTCGAGCAGATTGCCGAGATTCCAACTCAGGACGCGCGTTTCGGCATCATACGTTCCGCCTGAGGTGGCCGAGCCTTCGATGTAAATCAAATGCGGAGCCAGCGTGTCGGTGATAATCACGTTCAACTTGGGTTTGCCGGCTGTGTTGGCGTAGTGAATCGTGTATGTCAGCGTATCGGTGTTCGTGGCGTTGGGTTTGTCGACCGTCTTGATGAGGTCGAAAACATCGCGCCGTACGGTAGTAATCACCTGATTTCCGGCTATCGGCACTGGAGCCAGGATATTGGCGCGGTTGATGATGTCGGTGTTGTCGGGGATTTCGGCGTTGACGGTCACCGCAAATCCCAGCGGTACGGACGCGGCCGCATCGATCGAGGCAAGAGTCCAGCTGACGACACGCGTTTCCGAATCATATGTTCCGCCGGCAGTGATCGAACCGGGAACCAGTGCAACCAGACTTGAAACGGTGTCGGCGATCAATACGTCATCGACCGTTTCCTCGCCGGTGTTGGTGACATTCAACGTGTAATGGAGCGTGTCACGCGGGGCGGCCACGGAGAGGTCGACCGCTTTCACGATCACGAGGTCTTCGCCACCGGTGGGAACACGGACGATAGTAATGGCCGGATCGCTGTCCTTCGTGATCGGGGTGATGATGGAGGCGATATTGGTAATCCGGGAGCTGTCCGGCGCTTCTGCGTCGATCTTTACTTGGAAGATTAAGTCGACAGAATGCTCAACACCGAGGGACGCAATCGTCCAGGCCAACTGATTGCCATCGGGATCATAGATTCCGTTCAGGTTGGCGCTTTCGGCCACGTAGGTTGTCAGAGTCGGGATATCATCTTCCACAGAAATGTCGGAAACCGGTTTGGAGCCCATGTTGGTGACATGGATGGCGTAGGTCAAGATACTCTTGGGGGAGGCTTCGCTGGAATCGACCAGCTTCGAAATCTCCAACTCCGGTGGAATGGCCCTCGGCCGGACGATAGTGATGACCGTATCGCTCTGGGCCGTATCGGGCGAGGTAATGAAAGCGACGTTGGGGATGACCGCGCTGTCGGGAGCAGCCCCGGCTATGGTAGCCTCGAACGACAGATCAATAGTGGCGCCGGGATTAAGCGATCCGGTGATCCAATTGATTGTTCTCTTGACCACGTCGTACAAGCCGCCGTTGGTGGCGCTTATGAAGTTCGTGTATGCGGGAACGGTGTCGACCACGATGATGCTGTCGGCGACGACTGTGCCAACATTCTGCACCGTCAAAGTATAGGTCAACGTACTGAAACGTGAAGCCAGGGTGGAGTCCACTCGCTTGATAATCTCAAGTTCCGGTGGAATGACGACATGCGGCTTGACGATGGTGATGACGGTGTCGCTCCAGGCCGAATCGGGCGTGGAGATGAAGGCCACGTTAGGAATGACCGCGCTATCGGGGGCGGTTTTCTCGATTGCCGCACGGAAATTCAGGGTGACGCTTTCGCCGGGTTGGAGCGATTTGGTTGTCCATGTGACTGTCCCCGAGGCGTCGTCATAGCGGCCGCCGTTATCGGCATCTACAAAGACCGTCAACGCGGGAACCGTATCGATCACGACAGAATTGTCGATGGCAACCGTGCCCACGTTGGCTACGGCCAGAGTATATGTTAATGTGTCTCCGGCATAGGCCGAGTCGACATTCACTTCCTTGGAGATAGTCAACTCCGGAGGAACCGGCCGCGAGATGATGACGGTGTTGGCGGTGTCGCGCGCTCCTGCGCCGCCGGGTACGAAGACGATGTTGGCGATGACTGAACTGTCACCCAAAGCGTTCGGATCGATCACCGCCCGGAAGGTAACGGTGACCGTGTCGGCCGGGCCGCTTCCGCTCAGCGACCAACGCAGACGGTTATATGTGGCGTCGAAGATCGGGTTGCCGGTAGCGCCGCCGGGAATATAATCGAGTATTACCGGGATGTTGTCGAATACCGGCTCGATCCATGCGCCGGGTGCCGTCGGATAGGTCGCCCGGACGGTATAGGTCAGTGTATCGCCGGGATAGGCGGTATCGGCGCTGACAGTTTTGAACAACTCAAAGGGGATGGTCTGGGCGGCGACGGTACCGCCGGCCACCATCCACAACATTACAACCAGCGCCGTCAGGAAACCGGCCGAGTATCGGTGTATGTATTTTGTATTCATGGTTATCACACCCTATATCTTTCCGACTATCCGGACAAAAGCGCCCTGCCCGCGATAGTACCGTTGAGGCATCGGATCGGTTTGGCTTTCGATCCGCTCATAACCGACCGAAACCCGGTACCAGTGATGTCCCTCGTAGCCGATTTCGACCTGCGAGAAGGTCTTGTCATCATCTATGGATTCACGCAAGAGAATGCTCTTGAACGATGCGCGGGTGAAGAAGCCGTGTCCCAACGAGGTCGCGCCGCTAACCAGCAGGATATACGAGGTCCCGGTGACGTCATCGGACGACGGCAGTTCCATCACCTGCTCCCGCCGAATGATACCGGCGGCGAACTGATCGAACCGATCCCGGTTCCAGTTCAAACGCAGGCCCAGATCCCAGGTTCGGTCGCGGGTGGTTTCGACCGCGATATTTTTGGTCCAGCGGTATTCGCTCTCGGCGTCGAATGACAAGTGATGGGTGTAAAACCAGGTGAACTGGCTCAGCCCAAAATCATCGATGACGCCGGTCCCTATTCCATCCGGCCAGGTATGGCTGTCGTGACGGCCTCCCTTGGCCAGGATTTTCACTTTCTTGCCGTGCAGATATTCGATCGACGCGGTTCCGGCCTTGTCGACTTGCACCGGATCATCCTGCCAGAAGGTTACGGAATTGCCGGGATTGGTAAACCGCTTATACTCCAGAGTAGCCAGAGTACTGAGGTTCTGGTGCGGCTTGACCCGGACGGAGGCGAACGAAGCGTCTTCGCGCACATCGGTCAGGTCCAGATCGCGGTTGTCCTGCAGGCGCAACCGCTGAGTCAGTTCGATACGGGCCATCGAGGCCGGTTCGCTGGACAGGGTCAGGCCGACCTGGTTGGAGTTCGTGTTATCCGGGCCGGTTCCGGTTTGATCTCTGAAGGTCATCAATTCGTAATGCACTCCCAGGCCGCTTTTCCCCAGAAAACCGAGTCTTTCGCGGACAGCGGCCAAATCGACTATCGCCCGTTGTCTCCTGTTATTTTCATTCGACGAATTATCGCGATCCTTGACGTCCCGGCGTTCCAGCCGAAGGCCGAAGGTAAACCCCTTGGGGAGACGATTCTTATACCCCACGGAATAGACCATTTCATCCCTGCGGCCGGGGTAGGTGTTGAACAGGCCGTTGGAATCGAGGTTTCGCATATCGGCGAATGACGCCGACAGTTGCTGAGCCTCGGTCAGCCTGAAACTGGTGGCGGCGGAAAGCCGCTGTTGGTTCTTATTGGGATTCAAATCGGAATTGGTGAACGACTG
>JAQVRW010000155.1 GCA_028700875.1 Candidatus Zixiibacteriota bacterium
ACAACTATAAAGCCATCCTCAAGTCGATTCTCGACCGCGAGGAAATTGAAAGCACCTCCTATGGCCGGGGAATCGCCTTCCCGCACGCCCGCACCGACGCCGTCACCGAGATGCATATCGCCGTGGGAGTCTCGCCGCAGGGATTGTCCGATCGGACGCCCGATGACAAACCGTTGCAGATGATCTGCCTGATGCTTACCCCGTCGAGCATCGCCCGACTGTACCTGCAGACGCTGTCGGCCTTTGCCTCGTTCGGGCGCAATCCCGCAAATCTGGCAAACGTGATCCGGGCGACTTCGCCGGGCACGGTGATCGACGCCATCTGGGAGTCGGGCGTAACCGTGGAGAAGGAGATCACCGCCAAGGACCTGATGCGGCACGATGTCATCTGCGTGACCCCCAACGACAGTCTGAAACGGGTCGCCAATCTGATGTTTCGCCATCGACTGTCGGCGCTGGCGGTAGTGGACAAGAACCACAAGCTGTTGGGCCAGGTGACCGACAAGGAATTGATCCAGGCGGCCCTGCCGGATTTCAAGACATTTATTTCCAATCTCAATGATTCCATGGATGTCGAACCGTTTGAGGAACTGCTCAAGCGGGAGGACAAGATCAAGGCCAAGCAGTTGTTCGTGACCAACCACGAGGTGGTGCATCCCGACACCAAGATCGTCGAGGTGGCGGCGATGATGTTATTCAAGGATTTGCGGCGGGTGTTCGTGGTCGAGGACGACAAGCTGATCGGGATCTTGTTGCGCAAGGACATCGTCAATATGATCATTCGCGGCTAGGCGGTCGAGCGTCTCCATTTCTTTTATCACCGATCGAAGTTTCTCGAAGAACGTGCGTTCGAAGGCAATTATTCGACCGTGGGGAGGCAAGGCGGCATGCGGTAGGGTAACCCTTTTTGTCGCATCCGCCGTCGGGCGAGCGTCCGCGGCGGCGTAAATAACAATACGCCCTGTCTTTCTCCGAAATGTCGGCGATAATTATGCGCCAGTCGGCGGTGATTGTTCTTGCCCGGCTTTCAACTGTTGAAACGACGCCGGAGGCATTATCGAGTGCTCCCGGGATATGAGTGACTCCACGCGCTGGACAAACAACCTCCGAGGATCGGCGCCGTATTGGTATTCACCCAATCCCGCCGTGTAATAATGGATTTCCTTTTTCAGCATTTCACATACAGTTCGATAATTGAACCACAAATCCGCAAACTTGAACGCGACCATGATCATGCTGGCGGCGGTCGCCAATGTCGTCAGCGTGACAATAGCCCATCGCTCCCATGATTCGCCGATAAGGGCTAAAACGGCCGCGGCCAACGGAAGAACAATTATTGCGGTCTGGCAAATGATATATCTCCGCTTGTTTTGGCCGGCCCGTTCGCCGTACCAGGCGACCTGATCTTCATAGCGTGTTTTCACGTAATTGTCAAATTCCGCGTCGGTCATGGTAACCTCTCTTTATCTCTTTATGATATGGCAACAATCCATTCTTACGATCTATGAGTATTACCTGATGTCCGGGCAAGATGCGGTACAAAAGTACGCAAACCGGGTGGGGTTATCAAGGAAATTTACTACAGCCGCCCCGGGACATACAGCCGTCGCGTCGCTCCCCGGCAGATGTGGACATCTGCCGGGCACGAAACCCGGCGGGACTTGCGGCTACCGTGTTGCCCCCCGCCCCCCACCCTCCAAGTCCGGCTGTTGAATCCTTGACAGCCGCCCCCCCCTTTTTTAGATTTTCCTCCATGAGGACGGCAACCTTTTGAGACGGCGTATCGAACTATGGCGCATAAAAAGTTCTCTCCTATTTTTCATATCGCGCTTATCCTCGGCGTCATCATCCTGACTATCCCGGCGCTGATGGTACGAGGGGGAGACCTTGAATTCGGAGCGGGATGGGACGCCCTGCTGTTTGGCTTGGCGATTCTGGGCGCGGCGTTCATGCTTTCCTGGGCGGCCGAAGTCAGCGAGATGGATATCTCGCAGGGGTTCGCCCTGGCGCTTCTGGCCCTGGTTGCGGTCCTGCCGGAATATGCTGTCGATATGGTCTTCGCCTGGAAAGCCGGGCAAGACCCCTCGTTCGCCCCGTTGGCGTTGGCCAACATGACCGGGGCCAACCGGCTGTTGATAGGAGTCGGCTGGCCGACCGTAATGGTCATCTATTTCCTTCGGACCCGTAAAAAGACACTCCAATTGGACGATGCCCATAGCACCGAGATATTCTATCTCACCTGCGCCACCGTCTATGCCTTCTCGATTCCGTTCAAGAATTCGCTGTCGCTGCTGGATGCCGCTGTCTTGATCGCGATTTTCGGCGCCTATATCATCCGCACCATCCGGTCGGGCACAGAGGAGCCGGAGCTGGTCGGCCCGGCGGCGATGGTGGGGGCGTTGCGGCCGATGTATCGACGGCTTTGGACCATCCTGTTTTTCCTGTATTCCGCCGTGATTATCTTCTTCTCGGCTGAACCGTTCGCCGAGTCGTTGGTGGCGTTCGGACGGCAATCGGGATGGGATGAGTTTCTGCTAGTGCAATGGCTGGCGCCGCTGGCTTCCGAAGCCCCGGAATTCCTGGTCGCCTCCATCTGGGCCACAAGGCGGCATGTCCAGGCGGCATTGGGGGCCTTGATCTCCTCCAAGGTCAACCAGTGGACTCTCCTGGTCGGGACTCTGCCGATTGTCTATTCCATCGCCTGTGGTAAAATCTCTGCCCTGCCGCTGGATTTCCGCCAGGATCACGAAATCTGGCTGACAGCGGGGCAGTCGATTTTCGCCGTGGCCATCCTGGCCAACCGCCGGATTTCCTGGTATGGGGCGGTCTTGCTGGCGGTGCTCTTTGCGGCGCAATTGATCTTCACCGAAATCAGGATGGAGGTTCTGGCGATCTATATCGCCTTCGCCGTGCTGATACTCATCCGCGACCGCAAACACCTGCTGCCGGCGGCCAAAATCGGGCTGAAATTCAAATAGACCATAATCGGCTTCGGCCGCAAAGCCGAATTCGATTGCCTGGCACAGGCCCGGCATATTTCGTTTTCAAAATTCGATGAAAATTTGTAGATTATGACTGCCGGAAACCGCCGATACACGATGAAAACGTCGAGAGAACGCGGGATTCCGGAAACCCGGCGGCGTCCGACTGGTACAAGACAGGGAAGGCCGTGCGTAAAATCATGAGAAAACGGGAAGGTGATATGGTTATGAGAAAGGGTGTCCCGGCAGTCTTTATCGCTTTGCTCGCGATTGCGGCCCTGGCCTGCGGAAAGAAGGGGGTGCCATACGATGACCAACCATCGACCTCACTCAGAATTGAAATTGTTTCCGGCAACAATCAAGTTGGCCCGGCCGGTTTCCTGTCGGATTCTCTCAAGGTCCGCGTCAAGACCTCAACCGGCCAACCGGTACCAGATATCACAATCACTTATGCCCAGATTACACCTGTGGATAGCGGACATTTTCCTACGCCCACATGGAACATTAGGAAAACAGACGATCAAGGAATTGCTTATTCCCTATATTATGTCGACACACAGGTTGGTGTTGATACGATTCGTGCGGTTGCCTCGGGGCTGGATGATTCCATCGTTTATTTCGTGCTCCAAGTAACCCCGGAGGCGGCTAAGAAGTTTGTCAAGGTTTCACCGTTGACCACCCTGACGACCGTGGCCGGGCAACCGATGCCGGTCCCGTATATCGTGCGGGTAACGGACAAGTATGGCAATCCGGTCGCCGGGCATCGGGTGCGATATGTAGTCCAGGATAGCAGCGTTGTGGTGACCGATTCAACGCTTGCGGCCGGTTTCGAATCCGATACCGCCTACACCCGGACCGATGCCTCCGGTCTGGCCTCCGCCACCTGGATCTTTTCCGTCGATTACCCCGGATATTATTTTTCCTCAGATTTGAGAGCGTATGATTCGCTCGGCGATCTTGTGTCATTCTTCGGCGCTGGGACCGATCCCGGTACCCTGACGTACTACGGTGCCGCCCGCCCGATATTCGCCGCACATTGTTTCTCCTGCCATCCCAGCGCCTACAGCGACTATTCCCTGGACTTTTATTACCAGGTCAAGGCCAACGGCAATATGATCCCCGGCGACACGACTTCGCCGCTGTTGTCAGACATCTTGCCCGCCCACGAATTGACCCATCTCAATTTCGTGGAACAGAATACGATCATTCGCTGGGTCGTCACCGACAACGCCGCGCCCGGGATGTCCGGCCTGAACAATTATCACGACAACATGAAGCCGATCTTCGACGCCCATTGCATATCCTGCCACGGTGACGCGTCCCCGAGCGGAAGTTACAGCATGACCACGTTCGACGGCATTCGCGGCGACGGCAGCGACGCCGTACCCAATGCCATCCCCGGCGACGCCGGCTGTCGTTTGAGTCTGAAAATGGCCTCAGCGACGGCCGATAATATGCGACTCTACTTTGGGGCCGATTCAGTCGCCCTGGCCGATTCGGTGACCCGATGGATCGTCGTGGATTCTCTGCGGGATTATTGACGATACTTTGGGCTTGTTCCCCGCCCACTGAGGAATGATATTCCCGTTTATGAAGCGGGTTTTTCTATACGAAGGGGATTCGGCGGAGTTCGTTCTGCCGACCTGGCTGCCGTATCTGGTCTTCCTGGGCCTGTCCCTGCTTCTGGCCGTCCCCATCCTGCGCCACCTGCCTAACTGGGGTATCCGCGACTGGGACCTCTTTACCACTCTCCATGCCGCCGCCGTACGATCGATTAGCTACTATGGGCAATTCCCCTTCTGGAACCCATATATCGGCGGGGGCAATATCCTGTTTGCCCATCCGGAGGTTCCGGTTCTCAATCCGCTGTTCGGCCTGCTGTTGCTGTTTGGGCCGTTGACCGGTTTGAAGATACAGATAGTCGTGATCTACTTTATCGGCCTGGCCGGATTTTATCGGCTGGCGCGGCAGTTGGGCATCAGCTCCCTGGCGTCCTTTTTTCCCCCGGCGGTCTATATGCTCAGCTCCTATTTTGCCCTTCATTTCGCCGCCGGACATATTCCGTTTCATTATCTGGCCATGTTGCCGTGGCTGGTTTTGTTCTATAAGAAGTCGCTGGACCGGCCCATTCATATCCTCTCCGCTGCCGCCGTGATCGCCTTCATCATTCTCGGCTCCGGGGCGGCGGTGCCGTTGTTGTACTCCCTGTTCATCCTGTTTTTGATCAGCCTTTTCGACATCGGTCGGGGCCGATCGTTTCGCCCGCCGCTTTATGTCGTGCTGGCCGTCCTGGGCGGCGTCGCTTTCGCGGCCGTCAAGTCTTTCCCCATGGCCGACTATCTGATTCGCAATCCCTGGATCCCGAAAGAACTGGCCCAAAACACCCCGGCCTATGTCCTGCCGCATATGTTTTTCAGTTTCAATCAATCCATATTCTCCACGCATATCAGCGGAGACGCTTGGGGATGGCATGAATACGGCGCTTTTGTCGGCCCGTTCACCGCGGCGTTGGTGTTGATCGCCCTCGTGGCCAGATTCAAAGAGGTCTGGCCCTGGCTGGTCCTGACTATTCTTTCGCTTCTACTGGTTCTGGGTTCGTTTGTCCCCTCGATCTCCCCCTGGGATCTGCTGCACAAACTGCCGGTGTTTTCCTCTATGCGCGTGCCTTCCCGGCTGGCCATCATGGCCCTGTTTTGTCTGGCTGTTATGGCGGGAAAGGGCGTCGATACGCTGCTGTCCCTGACCAAATATCGAAAATCGCTTCTGGCGGCCGTTCTCTTCATCGCCGTCGCCGGGATCAATCTCTTCATATCGTTGCAGGTTTTGGGTCAGGCCTTCCCGCGCCCTCCGGAAACGCCCGCTTTCAACGCCGACTTCCGTCAAACCGAGGGGGATCCCAATAAACTCTACAGCGCCTTTCTGGCCAACCGCGGCACCATCCGCGCGGCCTGGCTTTCGGCGTATCGCCCGGGGCGGGGAATACTGGGGGCCGGCGACATCAACCAGGAATGGTACTCCGAGGGAAACGCCGTCCAGGTTATCAAACGGACGTTTACTCCCAATCGCATATCGTTCGATCTGGCCAGCGCGACCGGAGGGTCGCTGGTCGTTTCGCAGGGGTATGATCCGGGCTGGCATCGGGTCGACGGCGGCGAAATCAAACCCTCGTATGACCTGGTGTCATTCACCGTTCCCCCGGGGGAACAACGGGTCGAACTGTATTACCGCCCGGCCCATTTTGGATTGGGAATTTTCGTGTCGATTCTTTCAATCATGGCGGCGCTGGCCGTGCCGTTCTATCGACGGCTCTTACGATCCAAGCCGGTATCGTAGCAGCGTCCAGATGGCCATGGCGCCGTCGGTCCAGCGGATTTTCTTGCCTTCTTCCATCTTCCGGGGATTATAGCGGATCGGTATTTCGCGGATGGGAATTCGCCGCCGTCCCAGCTTGGCCACCAGTTCGGGACAGAATTCGAAACGACGGCAGGTCAGGCCGAGCGACTTCATCAGATCGGTCCGCACCATCTTGTAACAGGTCGATTCATCGGTGATATCGACACGGTAGAGCAGATTGGCCAGGAAGGTCAACAGCCGTCCTCCCCAGTAGTAGCGGCGATAGGAGATTCCGGAGGCGATATTCCGCACCCGCGAGCCGAATACGACGGGGGCGTCGTTTTTGGTCGCTACGTCGAGCATGGCGACGATATCATCGGGGTCGTACTCCAGATCGGCATCCTGGATAATAGTATACCTGCCCCGGGCATGTACCAGCCCGGTCACGATCGCCGCTCCTTTGCCCTGATTGGCCGGATGACTCAGTAGCGTGATCGTGCCGGCGTCGGCGTATCGTTGCAGGATGGTCGGGGAGCCGTCCCGGGAGGCGTCATCGACGACAATAATCTCTTTGTCCACGGGAAGAACCGTCAGCCTGTCCAGGATTTCCGCCAGGGTTTTCTCTTCGTTGAATACGGGGACTATGATCGATAGCTCCATTGTTCCAAACTAAGAATCTTCAACGGGAAAGTCAAATGCATCGATATGGTATCCTTTTTGCCCCGACGGGAAAGAGCGGTCGTAACGGCCTGATATTCAGGCTGTTAGGCTCGTGTCGGCATGCCCCTTCAGGCAGGAAAACCTTGACATCGGCGATTGTGGATGGTATAATCAAAAG
>JAQVRW010000156.1:0-4833 GCA_028700875.1 Candidatus Zixiibacteriota bacterium
CGGCGTCGATCATCACTTCCATCCAGCGGCTGGTGTATGCCGCGCGGGAACTGAAAAAAAGACAATAGCATGATTATCGCTCTGGGAAACCCGGTTTACGATTACATCGAAACCAAAAAGATAAAAACCGACGGACGGGTGCTGTCGGGCTGTTCCACCAACGCCGCTCTGGCGCTGGCCAAACTGGGACAAGAAGTCACCCTTATCGGATCGGTCGGTCCCGATTATAGCTCTGTCTTCGCGGCCGACCTCAAGAAATACGGCATTACCCCGAGGCCGCTTCCCTCGACCGAAACCGGAGGATTCTCGCTGATTTACTACGACGACTTCGGCAACCGTCATCTGGATCTCCTGGGACGCGCCGACCCGATCGCCGCCATCCCCGATGACCTCCTGAAATCGGCCGAGGCCGTTCTAGTCGGCCCCATCCTGAAAGAGATCGGCTTCGACCTCATCAGGGATATCCGCAAGCGGTTCGACGGCCTTTTCTTCTGCGATCCCCAGGGGCTGTTGCGCGGAGCGGGGGAGACCGGACGCATCTATCACGAAAAACCGGACGGGATCGAAGACATCCTGGGGCTTTTCGATATCGTCAAGCCGAACGAACTCGAAGCCAAGGTCCTGACCGGCATCGACTGCCGCCGCGATCCTTTCACGGCCGCGCAGATAATCAAAAGCTGGGGCCCGAAACTGGTCATCGTCACCCTGGCCGAGCTCGGTTCGGTCATCTATGACGGCGACCGGTTTATCGAGATTCCTCCCTATCCGGTGGACCTCGTGGATGCCACCGGCGCCGGCGATACCTACATGGCCGGGTTCACTTTCGCCCGCTTGGCGGGGCAGTCATTGCGGGAAAGCGGCGCCTTCGCCTCCTGCGTCAGTTCGCTGATGATCGAACAGGTGGGGCCCGATTTTATCCTCGAAGAAGCCGAGGTGCGCCGCCGGCAAAAAATACTTTTGGAAAAAACGGACTTCAAAGTCTCGCTGTTGTCAACGTAAAAGGGGTGTCGCGCCTCGGCGGCCAAGGGAGGCCCGCCGGGCGGACATGATAACGTCACCATCATTGGGAGAATAATACCATGCGCGTCGCGGTACAAATTGATGGAGCATATTTGGAACGGATGCTGGCGGAAGAACACAATTCCCCCGCCGTCGACTATGCCAAGCTGGTCAACAAGCTGGTCAACACCATCGCCACCAACGCCGAGCCCGATCTCTACCTCCTGCGCACCTACTATTACCACGCTCTGCCCTGGATCGGCAAGAACCCCAGCGACCAGGAAATCGAGATGCACAAGAAAAAACAGGGGTTCTTCACCCGGCTGGAGCATCTGCCCCGGTTCGATGTCTACCTGGGACGGACTCAGCGCATCCTGAACGACGACGGGTCGTTCACCTTCCAGCAGAAGGGCGTCGACGTCATGCTGGCCGCTCATATGGTCGAGATGTCCGCCTGAGGATATATCCAGCATCTGATCCTGCTGGCGCCCGACGGCGACTATGTCCCGGCCGTCCGGTTGGTCAAGGACCTGGGCGTGATCGTCTATCTGGCCCACGGCCAGAAGCCGCAGGCCTCGGCCGAGCTGATCAAGGCGGCCGATGAGCGGATCGAACTCGATTCCGAATTCCTGGTCGACTGCATGCGCAACGTGTACTGACCCGCGGCCGGGTTCGCCCGGCCGTATCAGCCCTATCTTTTTTGCGCGTCCCTGTCCGCTGTCGGCAGGGGATAACCGGCTCATCCGGCGACAGGCCGCTTATGTCTTGTTCGCGCCCCATTTGACATTTCCCCGGATTGTAGTATATTTAATAATAACGCATATCCAAACGTGTCTGCACGCGCATGGTAAATCGGCATACGCGACAGACGAGGCGAAAACCGATGGCGAAGGTATTACCCTCATTCCTGCTGATAGTCTTCGTCTTTTTCGCCCATGGTCTGGGCCTTGGCGGTGAGATCGATCCCGACCTGGCCGCCAAAATCGCCCGCGCCGGTGCGACCGAAATGATCTCCGTGGTCGTCTCCGTCGAAGGAGAGATCACCGCCGACAGTCTCAAACATGTTCTGGATGCCACCTGCAAAACTCTTGCTGAACGGCATCGCGTCGGGATTACCATGCTCCGCGAGGCCGCCGCGCGGACGCAGGGGACGGTTCTTGCCGAACTGGCCGCTTTGGAAAAGCAAGGTCTGGCCGCCAATATCAAACCATATTGGATCATCGATGCCGTCTCGGCCGATCTGGCCGCCTCCGAAATATCACGATTCGCCTCCCGCTCCGATGTCGCCGGGATTTATCAATCTCCACAGGCAAACGCAATTATTCCGGATGACATCCCCCCCGAGGGCTACCGGCTGAAACAGCAGGCGGGAGTCGAGGACAATCTCAAGGTCATTGGGGCCGATTCCGCCTGGGCGATGGGATATACAGGCAAGGGGCGGCTGGTGTGCAGTTTCGAATCCGGTGCTGATGTTCGACACCCGGCCTTGAACCATTCCTGGAAGGGAAATGACGGCGACACCGCCGCCGCATGGTGTGGGTATGATCCTGCCGAAGGCCTCCCTGAGAATGTCGGGTATCACGGTACTCACACGACGGGAATCATGGTTGGGCATGATGACATAACGGGAGATACCATCGGCGTGGCTCCCGGCGCCCGCTGGATCGCTACCACCGGCAGACTGATCTCCCAGTTTGAGTGGGCGGTCGATCCCGATGGCAATCCCAACACGTCCAGCGATGTCCCCGACGTCATCAACCACAGTTGGGGAATGACCTGCGGATGCCCCGGTGCCTATGCTCGTTTGGTCGACATCGCCGAGGCTCTGGGGATCGTCAATGTCTTCGCCGCCGGCAACGATGGCCCGGAGCCGATGACGATCCTCTATCCCGCCTGTCGCGTCAAGGATTCCCTGACCAACTTCTCCGTCGGTTCCATCAACCACCTCACCGGCGACATCGCCGGTTCCTCCGCGCACGGGCCGTCCCCCTGCGACGGCGTTACCATCAAACCCGCCCTGGCCGCTCCCGGCGCCTGGATTCGCTCCGCCGGTCTCAACGGCGGCTATGAATACCATGGCGGGACCTCAATGTCCGCGCCGCATGTCGCTGGGGCGGTTGCTATCCTGCGGCAATGCGCTCCCGATGCCACCGCCGACCAGATCAAGCAAGCGCTCATTGCCGGGGCCACCCCGGCCGGCGATGGCCATCCCAACAACACCTTCGGCTGGGGCGTGTTGAACATTCCGGCCTCGCTGGAATATCTGGGCTGCCGATGCCTCCCCGACCTGAAAATATCGGCCTTCGACTATTCTCCCGTTGAACCGGGCGACACGGTGCGTGCGCACATCGCCCTGACCAACGTCGGGTGCGCCGTCGATTCCGTATATGCCCGTTTTCCAACAGGGCAAAACGGCGTGAAGATCATTACTGACTCGCTGTATTTCGGCGCGTTCGCGTTCAATGACACCGTTGCCTATCCCGGCAAATTCAGAGTGGCCTTTAGCGATACGATATTTCCGGGAAGCCATGTGCCCATTAGTTATGCCCTTCATGGCTCCGGAGGTTTTTCCCGGGAAGGGATCATCCATGTGAACGTCGGAATCGCTCCGGCTCAGGAGTATTACACGCATAAGAACGCCGTTCTGCAATTCACCATTTCGAATTTTGGAGCCTATGGCTTCGGCAATTATTCGGACTTCTCCATCCGCGGGCAAGGATTCCGATACGGCGATACGACCGGTCGTTGGTCTCAAAACATCCTGCATGAGGCCGCCTTTATGATCGGGACCGATCCCGCGCATATCTCCGACTGCGCCCGCGATTCGATGATGGAGCCTGACCGCGACTTCCGCATCCTGATCGACGGCGAACTGGCCGTCGATGCTCCTGGCAAGGCGGCCGACCAGGAAACGTTTGCGGCCTATGATGACGCCTTTGCCGAACGTCCGCTTGGCCTCGCCATCCGTCAACGGACATACAGCTGGCTGGATCACCCCGACGACGATTATGTCATCATGGAATTCGTCATCACCAATTCCGCGGAGTCGATCATCACCGACATCAATGCCGGCTTGTTTTTCGATTGGGTATATTGGGGATGGCATGGGGTCGAGGGAAACTTCTCCCGGCCGGAAAACCTGGGGTATAATTTCTATCATTACTTTACGGCTGACGTCGAAGATTCACTCGTAATGTTCCGCGGCCTGGCGGTTTTGAATCCGGAGGGCGTACAATCATATCGGCTCATCATCCGTGGTAGAGATGTCTACGCCAACTTGACCGAGACGGCCAAATTCGACGGTTTGGCCGGCGGCATAACTGACACGAGTCTGCGTTGCGGATATGACGAAGGCCTCCGGCAATTTCTCTCCACCGGGTCGTTCTCCCTTGCTCCCGGGCAATCCGACAGCGCGGTCTTCGCCGTCATGGGGGCCGATAATCTCGACCAATTGAAGGAAACCGCCCGGCAGGCGTACCGCAAATACCGGGAAATCGTCGCCGCCGATTCCGCTCGGCATGTCTCGATTCTGAACAGGTTTGCCCTCTATCAAAATTATCCCAACCCCTTCAATCCGGCCACCGTCATCCGCTTCCACGTCGTCCGGCCGGGCCCCGTTACCCTCACGATCTACAACATCCTCGGCCAGAAAATCCGCACGCTTATTGACCGGCCGATGGCCGCCGGAAACCAGGAAGCACGATGGGATGGCCTCGACAATTCCGGCCGCCAATCGGCATCCGGCATCTACCTCTATCGCCTGGTGACGTCAAACTACGACGAAACCCGGAAGATGATCCTGCTCCGGTAGTGCCCGACAGCATTCCCCCGATT
>JAQVRW010000156.1:4843-7115 GCA_028700875.1 Candidatus Zixiibacteriota bacterium
TTGGAAAACCGCCCGTTTTAATTCCTTTTCTCCGCCGGGAGGGACTTGAAATCGGCCGGAAAAATACGTATAATTTAAAACATTTCGAATTTTCGGTATGACCGACCAACCTGGAGGAAACGATGGGCAACTATAGAATTCCGAAACCGGCCAACGAGCCGATCAAGTCCTATGCTCCCGGCACGCCCGAACGAGCGGCCCTGAAAAAGGCGCTGGCCGACCTGAAAACCCGCAAGCTGGAAATCCCGATGATCATCGGCGGCAAAGCGATCAAGACCGACAAAATCGTCAAGATCACCGCTCCGCACGACCACGGCCTCGAACTGGGGCATTACTACCAGGGGGGAGCGGCCGAGGTCAAGATGGCTATCGATGCCGCGCTTGCGGCCAAAGACAAATGGGTGGCGCTGCCCTGGGAACAACGCGCCGCCATCTTCTTGAAAGCGGCCGACCTGCTCTCCGGGCCGTACCGCGCGCTGATAAATGCCGCCACCATGCTGGCCCACAGTAAGAACGCCTTCCAGGCCGAAATCGACGCCGTCTGCGAACTGGCCGACTTCTTCCGCTTCAACGCCTACTACATGCAGCAGATCTATGACCTGCAGCCGGACTCCTCGCCGACCGTCTGGAACTACATGGATTACCGGCCGCTGGAGGGATTCGTTTTCGCCGTGACCCCGTTCAACTTCGTCTCCATCGCCGGCAACCTGCCCACCGCCCCGGCCATGATGGGGAACGTCTCGGTCTGGAAACCGGCCTCCAGCGTCATCTACACCGCCCATATCATCATGAAGATCCTCAAGGAAGCCGGCCTGCCCGATGGCGTCGTCAATATGGTCACCGCGCGTGGGGCCGATGTCGGCGACCTGATCATGAAAAGCCCGCATCTGGCCGGAATTCATTTCACCGGTTCGACCGCGGTCTTCCACACCATGTGGAAAACAGTCGGCGAAAACATCGCCTCCTACAAGAGCTACCCCCGCATCGTCGGCGAAACCGGCGGCAAGGATTTCATCTTCGTCCACAATTCCGCTACGCCGATCGAGGTCGCCACGGCCATGACCAGAGGCGCCTTCGAATTCCAGGGACAGAAATGCTCCGCCGCCTCCCGCGCCTATGTCCCGGCCTCCCTCTGGGGCGACATCAAGAGCCTGCTGCTCAAACAACTCAGTGAACTGAAGATGGGAACGCCCGAGGATTTCACCAACTTCGTCAACGCCGTTATCGACAAGAGTGCCTATAAGGACATCACCGGATACATCGACTACGCCAAACAGTGCAAAGAGTGCGAGATCATCGCCGGCGGCACCTATGACGACTCCAAGGGGTTCTTCATCGCCCCGACCGTGGTCGTGACCACCGACCCGCACTGCAAGCTGATCGAAGAGGAAATCTTCGGCCCCGTGCTGACCATCTTCGTCTATCAGGACGCCGATTTCGAAAAGACGCTGCACCTGTGCAACAACACCTCGCCCTATGCCCTGACCGGGTCGATCTTCGCCCGCGACCGGGAGGTGACCGCATTAGCGTCGAAGATTCTGCGCAACGCCGCCGGCAACTTCTACATCAACGACAAACCGACCGGCGCGGTGGTGGGGCAGCAGCCGTTTGGCGGCGCGCGAGCCTCCGGCACCAACGACAAGGCCGGATCGCTGCTCAATATGATCCGCTGGACCTCGCCGCGAACGATCAAGGAGACGCTGGTCCCCGCGACGGACTACAAGTATCCGTTCATGCAGTCCGAATAGACGATTCGTGTAATAAGCATCATCCCGAGGCTCGCCGGACCATTTCCGTCGAGCCTCTTATATGTCTGCAATTTTCTTGTAGGCGCGCGCGGCTACGCGTCCTGTCTCCAGTGAGGGAATCTGGCCTTGGTGCGCATGGCAAGTGTTTTTCAACACGCCCTTTAAGGTGGGATAAGTGCCATTCGGCAGAAACCATGCGGCATAATGTCGGATTTCTCATCCGCCTGCGGCGGATTCCGAACCCGACCTACTTTTCCCCATAATCGAAGGAAACATATACCCGGTGGCGGACACAAAAAAACATGCCCCGCTCTCTAACGAAAGCGGGGCATAATCTAGCAAACTACGAACGTGAAGCTTGCTGGCTTACTTCATCAGGACCATCTTCTTGGTAGCCGTGAAGTTACCAACGGTAGCCTTATAGAAGTACATACCGGAGGCAACCGTGCTGCCGGAAGCGTCCTTACCATCCCACACGACCTTCACGACGCCGGCCGAAACCGAACCGTCAAAGGTCCGGATGA